>NZ_JBEPCJ010000110.1:0-32501 GCF_040299565.1 Spirillospora sp. NPDC000708 | reverse complement strand
CGATCTGCGAAACAGCCCCTCCGTCGTGACGGGGGTTCCAGGGGGTCGCCCCCCTGGGCTAATCGGCCAGGGCCAGTGAGAGGGCTTCGACGTAGCGGAGGGCGGCGAGGCGGGCCAGGGCCGGGTGGGGGCCGAGGGGGGCCGCGTACGCGGCGCCGACGGCGGCGGCCGCGGCGGGGACCAGGCGGGCCTCCGGCTCGGGGCCGATGACGTGCGGCGCGAGGGCGACGGACGCGGCGCCGGCGGCGCGCAGCTGCTCGCCGGCGGCCCGGATGCCGGCCTCGTCGGCGAGCGAGGCGGTGAAGACGGGCGCGGCGAGCCGGGAGGCGAGCAGCACGCTGGTCACCTCGGCCTGCCGGACGGCGGTGGCGTCGCCGGGGGTGGCGACGATGACGCCGGTGGCGGCGGTGACCATCGTCATCATCCGGATGCGGTCGGCGCGGGCGAGGCCGGCGTCGGCGAGCCGGTCGTGCAGCGCCTCGGCGATGAGGGGGTGCGGGCCGAGCGGCTCGGCGGCGACGGCCCGGACCGGGGCGGCCGCGACGGCGGCGCGGACGGCGGCGTCCAGGGCCGGGTCGGGCCCGGTGGACATCGGCACGACGACGGCCGCGAGCTCGTCCTGGGGGTGGCCGAGGCCGGCGAGGACGGCGTGCAGGTCGCCCTCGCCGCCGTCGAAGTGCCCGACGTAGGCGGGCTGGCCGGTGTGCTCGATCTCCACGAGCCGGGCGAGCTCGGCGGCGATCTCGGTGCCGCCCTGTTGCCGGGCGGGGCCGGGCACGGCCAGGACGAGAGCGGGGGATCCTTGGGGCAGCAGGAAGGACTCGTCGCCGCGATGTCGGCCGCCGCGGGGTGTGCGGCGGCGTCGCGACGGAAGTGCCTCGGATGCCTGGCTTTCGGGACTCACGGCGGGAATGGTAACGCTCCCGGGCGCGGAGGGCGGGCTCCCGCTCCGGCCGAGCGGGCCGGCCGCGCCGTGGCTGCCTGTACTGATCGTCGGTCTCCCTCCCGTGCCGGGCCGGGATCGGCGGGCGAAACAGCAGAGTATGGCCCATCGCCGCCCGGCAACAGGGGGAAATGAAGCAAATGTCCTGATTGTCGATAACCGATTCCGGATCCGAATACGGACGAAAGGGGGAGAAGGGGTTGCGGAGGCGTGACAGGCCGCCCCTATGATCGGGCCACCCTACGTGCCGGAACGTTCGAGGTCCCATGAGAACCGCACGCACGCGCCCGATCCGGTCCAAGGTCGCCGCGCTCCTTCTCGTTCCGCTCGTCTCGCTGGTCGCGATCTGGGCCTACGCCGCCGACATCACCGGCCGCGCCGCCCTCGCCCAGCGGAAGTACCACACGCTGAACGAGCAGTTCGCCGCGTCCGGCCAGGGGCTGCTCGTCGAGCTGGGCAAGGAGCGGCAGGCGTCGGTCGTGTACCTGAGCGGCCCGCGCAAGCCGGCGTCCACGCCCGCGGCCCTCACCGCCCAGCGCGCGCGCCTGGACAAGGCCGTGGCCACCTTCCGCCGCACGTCCACCTCCGACGCCGCGCGCGGCGCCACCACGGCCGAGATGCGGTCGCGGGTCTCGGACGTGCTGAAGGCGCTCGGCGGCCTCGGCCAGCTGCGCGCCGCCGTCGACGCCCGCGCGGTCGACCGGCTGACGGCCGTCAACGACTACAGCAGCATGGTCGACGTGATGCACCGGCTGTACGACAGCCTGATCGTCATCAACGACGCGTCCCTCTACAACTGGACGCTGTCCGACCGCGCCGCCGGGCGCGCGATGGAACTGCTGCAGCGGGAGAACGCGCTGGTCGCGGGCGCGCTCGTCACGCACGGCCAGATGTCCGCCGCCGAGCACCGCACGTTCCTGGAGATGCTCGGCGAGCAGCGCTGGCAGTGGCAGCGGCAGCGGTCGCTGGCCGACCCGAAGGTCTACGCGCGGCTCACCGCGCCGGTGTTCGCCTCGACGCAGTACCACGCGTACAAGGACCTCGAGGACCGGATCGCCGCGCACGACCGCGGGCCGCTGCCGATCAGCGCCTGGCAGTGGCAGGCGACCGCGCAGCCGCTGGTCCTGTCCGTCAACCAGATGATCATGGCGAACACCGATCAGGCCGCCGCGCGCGCCGACCGGCTGGGCCGCGACGCCTACATCCGGCTCGGCGTCGTCGGCGGCGCCGGCCTGCTGGTGATCGCCGTGTCGGTGCTGCTCGCGCTGCGGTTCGGCCGCGGCGTCGTCCGCGAGCTGGTCGGGCTGCGCGGCTCCGCCGAGGAGCTGGCCGACGAGCGGCTGCCGCGGCTGGTCGACCGGCTGCGCCGCAACGAGCCCGTGGACGTCGAGGCGGAGGCGCCCGCGCTGCCGCGCGGCCGCACCAGCGAGGTCACCCGGCTCGCCGAGTCGTTCGCCAAGGTGCAGCGCACCGCGGTGGACGCCGCCGTCGGGCAGGCCGAGCTGCGCGCCGGCGTCAGCCGGATCTTCCTCAACATCGCCCGCCGCAACCAGTCGCTGCTGCACCGCCAGCTGACGATGCTGGACGGGCTGGAGAGCCGCGCCGAGGCCGACGACCTGGAGGCGCTGTTCCGGATCGACCACCTCACCACCCGCATGCGGCGGCACGCCGAGAGCCTGATCATCCTGTCCGGCGCCACCCCGGGCCGCGGCTGGCGGCGCCCGGTGCTCATCGCCGACGTGCTGCGCGCCGCCGTCGCCGAGATCGAGGACTACACCCGCGCGGTCGTGCTGACCGAGTCCGAGGACGGCCTGGTCGGCGCCGCCGTCACCGACGTCGTGCACCTGCTGGCCGAGCTGCTGGAGAACGCGGCGTCGTTCTCCCCGCCCAACACCGAGGTGCGGGTGATGGCGGAGCGGGTCGGCAACGGCTTCTGCGTGGAGATCGAGGACCGCGGGCTCGGCGTGAAGCCGGAGACACTCGCCGAGATCAACCGGCGGCTCGCCGAGCCGCCCGAGTTCGACCTGGTCGACACCGACCGGCTGGGGCTGTTCGTGGTCGCCCGGCTCGCGGCCCGGCACGGCATCGACGTGTCGCTGCACCGCTCCCCGTACGGGGGCGTGACGGCCATCGTGCTGATGCCGCACGAGCTCGTGGTGCCCGCCGACCGGATGGACGAGGAGATCGTCCCGCTGGAGGGCGGTCCGGACGCCGCCGCGGCCGAGGTACCCGCGGTCGAGGCCCCGGCGGACGCCGGCGAGCCCGCTACGGCCGGCGGCGCGGGCGCCCCGTCCCCGGACGGTGCCGGCGGCGGGCCGGGCGGCGCCGAGCCCGTCGAGCCGGTCCCCGTGCGGCCGGCGCCGGCCGGCGCCGGGCCGACGTTCATGGGCACCCCGTACACCGACGTCCCGTTCGGCGGGACGCCGCGGCCGGAGGTCGTGACGCGCGCCGAGGTCGTCCCCGACGTCGGGGTGTTCGCGCGCCGGGAGCCCGCGCCCGGCGACGCGCCCCAGCCCGGCATGGAGCAGCCCGGCATGGAGCAGCCCGGCATGCGGCGGCCCGGCACGGCGTGGCCGGAGCCCGTGCCGCTGCGCGAGACGCCGCCCGTGCTGCCGCAGCTCGCCGGCCCGGCCGCCCCGTGGGGCGACCCCGAGGACCAGGCGCCCGCCGCGCCGTTCCGCGGGCCGCGCGGCGGCTCCGTGAACCCCTGGTCCGACGACGCGGACGCCGTGCCGGCGTACGCGTCGGACGATCCGTCCGACGCCGACGGCTGGACGCCCGCGCCGGTCTACGCGCCAGGCGCGCGCACGCCCGGCGGCCCGCCGGCGGGCGCCCCCGAGCGGGACGGAGACCCGGGAACGGAGCGCGGTGCGCATCCGGCCGGTGACACGGCGTGGGACGGCGTGGAAGATCGCGGTACCGTCGTCGGCGGCGAGCGCCCTCGGGGCGCGGAGGGCGGCTCTCCCGCCGGGACCCACGCGGGCCTGCCCCGCAGGGTCCGGCAGGAGAACCTCGCGCCGCAGTTGCGCAAGGAGCCGCCGCCGTTGCCTCCGCCGGTCGCCGGCGGTCCCGCCGGCGGGGTCGCGCGGTCCCCGGAGGAGGCGCGCTCGCTGATGGCCTCGGTACAGCAGGGATGGCGGCGCGGCCGCGCGTCCGATGGGGAGGATGAGGGGACCCGATGATGCACAACACGGTCACCGGCGAGCTCAACTGGCTGCTCAACGACTTCGCCGAGCGCGTCGCGAGCGTGCGGCAGGCGGTGATCCTGTCCCGCGACGGCCTCGCGGTCGCCGCGTCCAGCGAGCTCGGCCGCGAGGACGCCGAGCACCTGTCCGCGCTGGCGTCCGGCGTGCAGAGCCTCGCGCGCGGCGCCGGCCGGCACTTCGCGGGCGGCAACGTCCGCCAGACCATCATCGAGATGGACGCGCTGCTGCTGTTCGTCACCGCCGCCGGCGACGGCACCTGCCTGGCGGTGATCGCCGAGGCGGAGGCCGACGCGGGCCTGGTCGCCTACGAGATGGCGGTGCTGGTCAAGCGGGTCGGGCAGCACCTGCAGGCCGCCCCGCGGCACGAGCAGGCGGGCGGCGGCTTCGGCGGCGGTTACACCGGCGGCTACGGCGCCGGGGGAGCGGTCCCGCAGGGCCGGTGACCCGGACGGAGCCCGTCCCGGGGGAGATGTGGGGGTAATGACCGATGAACCCGTCGGCGGAGCGGTGGCTGGACCGGGAGGCCGGCCCGCTCGTCCGCCCCTACGCGCGGACCCGGGGCCGCACCCGTCCCGCGGGTGAGGGCTTCGAACTGATCGCGGTCGTCGCGGCCACCGGCGCGCAGCCGGGCGACCGGCTGCGCTACAGCCCCGACCACGTGCGGATCCTGCGCGGCTGCGCCCGCCCGGTCGCCGTGGTCGACCTGGCCTCGGAGTTCGGGCTGCCGCTCGGGGTCGTCCGGGTGCTGCTCGGCGACCTGCGCGACGAGGGGCTGATCCGGGTGGTGGACTCCGCCGCCCCCGCGGACGGGCGGCCCGGACGGGGCGTCCTGAGGGAGGTCCTCAATGGCCTACGCGCCCTCTGACCCCGGCCCGGGTCCCGGCGCCGGGCTCGCCGCCCGCCCGCTGGTCACCACCAAGATCCTCATCGCGGGCGGGTTCGGCGCCGGCAAGACCACCCTCGTCGGGTCGATCAGCGAGATCCGGCCGCTGCGCACCGAGGAGCCGCTGACCGACCGCGGCGTCGGCGTGGACGACGTGACCGGCGTCCGCGCCAAGTCGACCACGACCGTCGCGATGGACTTCGGCCGCATCACGCTCTCCGACCAGCTGCTGCTCTACCTGTTCGGCACGCCCGGCCAGGACCGGTTCTGGTTCATGTGGGACGAGCTGGCTGCTGGCGCGATCGGCGCGGTCGTGCTCGCCGACACCCGCCGGCTGACCGGCTGCTTCCCCGCGATCGACTACTTCGAGCGGCGCCGCCTGCCGTTCGTCGTCGCCGTCAACTGCTTCGACGGCGCGCGGCGGCACGACCCCCGGGACGTCGCGATCGCGCTGGACCTGGACCCCGGCGTCCCGGTGCTGCTGTGCGACGCCCGCCGCCGCGAATCGGCCAAGGAGGTCCTCATCGCGCTGATGGAGCACGTGCTGAGCTGGCCGGACGCCGACGACCCCGGACATGACGCTCGGTCACCTGATCGTCGCCGTCCCGCGACGTAGTAGAGTCCCGCAGACCCCCGTACATCCCGCATCGGGAGGTTCCCCCCGCATGTCGCATCCCCCATCGCCGAAAGCCATCGATGTGAGCATGGTCCACCTGCCGTGATGGCCTCCCGCTTCTCCTCCATCCGGGCGAGGATCACGCTCCTGGTCCTCGTGCCGCTGCTCGCGCTGGCCGCGCTGTGGATGTTCCTCACCGGGATCACCTACGGCGACGCGCACCAGCTGCTGCAGAGCCGCAAGTTCCAGCAGGAGGCGGTGCTGCCCACGCAGCGGCTGATGAACGCGCTGCAGAAGGAGCGCCGGCTGTCGATGGCGGACGCCGGGTCGTCCCGCTCGGTGAACCCCGACGTGCTGCGCACGCAGCGGCAGGTGACCGACGGCGCGGTCAGGGAGCTGCGCAAGGGCTTCGGGGACGGCGCCCTGCGCGACTCGATCCTGCCCGGCGTCGTCAAGCGGATGGACGACCTGCTGGCCAGGCTCGGCACGCTGGAGACGACCCGCCGCGGCGTCGACGACCGCGCCTCCAGCCGCGCGGACGTGCTCGCCGACTACAGCGGCATCATCGACGCCGGCTTCGCGATCTACAGCGCGACGACGCCCGCGAACGGCACCATCACCGCCGACGCGCGCACGCTCACCTCCGTCGGCCGCGGCCGGGAGTTCCTGTCCCGCGAGGACGCGCTGCTGACCGGCGCGCTCGCCGCCGGGCACCTGAGCGCCGCCGAGCGCGGCGAGTTCGCGCAGCTCGTCGGCGCGCAGCGGATGGCGTACGCGGACAACGTCCCGAACCTGCCGGCCGCCGACCGCGGCCGCTACGAGCGCCTCGTCGCCACCCCGCAGTTCGCGCAGCTGCGCAAGCTGGAGGACGAGGTCATCCGGGGGGCCGAGCAGGTCCGGACGGTCTCGAAGAAGAAGCAGGTCCAGGGCCGGACGGCGACGGGCACGGCGACCGGGCAGGGCGCCGCGTCCGCGACGGGCGCCCGCGGCGGGACCCCCACGGGGGCCTCCCGCGCCGCGCGGGCCCCGATCGTCGACCCGTCCCAGTGGCGGACGGTCGCCGACGACGCCGACGAGGACCTCTACCACTTCGAGAACCGCACCCTCGACGACATCACCGGCCGGGCGCAGCACATCGCGGTCGGCGTGTTCGTCCGGCTGGGCATCGCGGGCGGCCTCGGCCTGGTCGCCGTCGTGCTGTCCGCCATGATCGCGATCCGGGTGTCGCGGCGGCTGCTGCGCGAGTGCCGCACGCTCGCGGGCGCCGTCGTGGACTTCACCCGCAAGCGGCTCCCGCTGCTGGCCGAGCAGGTCCGCGCCGGGCGCCCCGCCGAGCCCGAGCCGGAGCCCGCCGTCGACTTCCGGATCAGGGAGATCCGGCAGATCGCCGACTCCTTCGACCGGGCCCGCGAGGCGGTGCTGGTGGCCGCGGCCGGCGAGGTCGCGGCGCGGCGCGGGATCAGCGAGGTGTTCGTCAACCTCGCCCGCCGCAACCAGGCGCTGCTGCACCGCCAGCTCAGCCTGCTCGACACCATGGAGCGCCGCACCGAGGACCCGTCGGAGCTGTCCGACCTGTTCCGCCTCGACCACCTCGCGACCCGCATGCGGCGGCACGCCGAGGGCCTGGTCATCCTGGCCGGCAAGACCGCCGGGCGCGGCTGGCGGCGGCCCGTCCCGCTGGTGGACGTGGTGCGCGGCGCGGTCGCCGAGGTCGAGGACTACCCGCGGGTCCGGGTGCAGCCGCTGCCGCGGATCGCGCTGCTCGGCTCCGCCGTCGCCGACGTCATCCACCTGCTCGCCGAGGTGGTGGAGAACGCCACCACGTTCTCCCCGCCGCAGTCGCCGGTGCGGGTCAGCGGGCACCCGGTCGCCAACGGCTTCGCCATCGAGGTGGAGGACCGCGGCCTCGGCATGACCGAGGAGGCGCTGCGCACCGCGAACGCCCGGCTGGACGACCCGCCGGAGTTCGACCCGTCCGACAGCGCGCAGCTCGGCCTGTTCGTCGTGGCGCGGCTCGCCGAACGGCACGACATCAAGGTGACGCTGCGGCAGTCGCCGTACGGCGGTACCACCGCGATCGCGCTGATCCCGGGATCCCTCATCGTGGACACCGCGGAGCAGGAGCCGCCCGCGCGCCGCAACACCGGGCCGATGCGGCTGCCGGCCGCGCAAGCGGGCGCGCTGTCGGCGTCCGCGCGCCCGGCGGTGGAGCAGGGCGGCGTCGTGCGGCTGGTCGCGGAGGCCGAGCCGCTGCGCGCCGATCCCGTCCGGACGGAACCGGTCCGGACGGAATCCGGGCTCCCCGAGCAGGCACAGTCCGAGCAGGCACAGTCGGAGCAGGCCCAGTCCGAGCAGGCGGGCGAGCAGGCGCGGGAGGAGGCGTCCGGGCTGACGCCACTGCCGGAGCGCAGGCGTTCCCGGCAGGCCGACCGGCCGCAGCCCGCACCCGAGCCCGCCCCGGCGGCGGACGCGGAGCCCGCGGGGGCGACGGCGGACGGCGGGCTTCCCAAGCGCCGCCGGCAGACGCATCTCGCGCCCCAGCTGAAGGAGCGGGTGGACGCCCATCTGGCCGCACAGGGGCAGGCACCGCCGCCCGCCGCCGCGGCGCCGCCCGCGCAGCAGCAGCCCGCGCAGCCGGAGCCGCCGCGGCCGGAGCCGTCGATGCCGCTGGCCGCCCCCGTCCCCGCCGACGCGTCCCCGCCCGAGGACGCGGGCGCGCCCACCGGGCCGGCGGACGTCCCGCCCGGCGGCGGGAGCGCTCCACCGGACGTCCCGGACGCGGCGCGCTCGCCCGAGACCATGCGGTCGATGATGTCCGCCATGCAGCGCGGGTGGCAGCGCGGCAGGCGGGAGGCGGCCGACGCCGAGGCGCAGGCCCCGCCCGGCCGCGACGACCACCCCAACCGAGGTGACCAGGAGGACGACGCCCCATGACAGAAGCCCAGCACTCCGGCGCGGAGGCCGCGGGCGGTGCCGGCGGCGAGCTGAACTGGCTGCTGGACAGCCTCGTGCAGCGCGTCGCCCAGGTGCAGAACGCGGTGGTCCTGTCGAGCGACGGCCTGCGCATGGCGGCCTCCCGCGGTCTCGGCCAGGAGGCCTCGGACCACCTCGCGGCCGTCGCCGCCAGCTTCCAGAGCCTCGCCCGCGGCGCGGGCGAGTCGTTCGGCGGCGGCCCGGTCCGGCAGACCATCGTGGAGATGGAGTCGGCGTTCCTGTTCGTCACCGCGGCCGGGCGCGGCGCGTGCCTCGCGGTGCTCGCCGACGCCGACGCCGACCTCGGCATGATCGCCTACGAGATGGCGATGCTCGTCACGCGGGTCGGCCAGCACCTGTCGGCCAACCCGCGGGTGGCCGCGGCCGAGGGCGGCGTGTGACGGTGGACGGGACCGAGGGTTCCGTGCCCGAATGGCCGCACCGGCACGCGGCGGGCGCCACGGCGGGCGCCGCCGGCGGCCCGCCGGGGAACGCCGCGGGGAGCGTCGCGGGCGCCCCGGGCGGCGCTCAGGGCGGCGCCGCGGGCGGAGCGGGCGGGACGGCGTGGTTCGACGACGCCGCCGGGCCCGTCGTGCGCCCCTACGCGCTCACCGGCGGCCGCACCCACTACGAGGGCGTCGAGTTCGACCTCGTCGCGCTGATCGAGGCCGTCGAGCCGCCGGGCGGCGCGGACTCGAACCCGGCGATTCCGGCATCTCCGTGGTCGCCGGAGCCGGAACATGACATGATCCTGGAGCTTTGCCGCACCCCGTCGTCGGTCGTCGAGATAGCGTCGGATCTGGAACTTCCCCTCGGGGTCGTCCGGGTCCTGCTCGGCGACCTGCTCGACCGTTCGCTGATACAGGTCCGGCGCCCCGCGCCGGTGGCGCAGTTCCCGAGCGAGCGCGTACTCAAGGAAGTGATCGATGGAATCCGTGCGCTCTGACGCGGCCGCCCAGGCGGGCGATTCCGCGCTGACCGTCAAGATCCTCGTGGCCGGTGGCTTCGGAGTCGGCAAGACCACCCTGGTGAGCGCGGTCAGCGAGATCCGTCCGCTGCGCACCGAGGAGGCGCTGACCGAGAAGAGCATCGGCATCGACGACACCACGGCGGTGTCGTCGAAGACCACGACGACCGTGGCGATGGACTTCGGGCGGATCACCCTGCCGAACGGCCTGGTGCTGTTCGTGTTCGGCACGCCCGGCCAGGACCGCTTCTGGTTCATGTGGGACGAGCTGGCCAAGGGCGCGCTCGGCGCGGTGGTGCTGGTCGACACCCGCCGGCTGGCCGACTGCTTCGCCTCGGTGGACTACTTCGAGCGGCGCGGCGTGCCGTTCATCATCGGGGTCAACCGGTTCGACGGCGCCGGTCGGCACACCCCCGACCAGGTGCGCGACGCCCTCGACCTGTCGCCCGACATCCCGGTGATCGACTGCGACGTCCGCGACCGCGAGGACGCCAAGCGCGTGCTCATCACGCTCGTCGAGCACATCATGCGCACGATGAGCGGCAGCCGCCAGGCCGTCACCTACTGACGGGCGGGCTGACGGGCGGGGGCGCGCGGGCGCCCCTTCTCGTGACGTCCTGACCCCTGCGGGCAGAGAGCCCCGGACCCGGCACGTTCCGGTCCGGGGCTTTTTCGCGGGCGACTTTGTCCTGTGACAGGAGAAAGTTCGAAAGAGCTGGGTGAAAGGTCTTCTCAAGTCGACGAAAGCCGGTTACGGTCTCCGCATGAGACCGGGGTCACACGGCCCCGGCGCCCCGAACGGCACCCGAGAGGACGGCGTGATGCGCATGCCGGCTCGTCCGCAGAACGTGCATCAGGCACGCCTGCTGCGGCTGCTGCGCGACGAGGGCCCGCGGTCGCGCGCCGAGCTGGGCGACGTCGTCCGGCTGTCGCGCTCGAAGCTGGCCGTCGAGCTGGACCGGCTGGTCGAGCTCGGGCTGGTGGAGGGCGCCGGGCTCGCGGCGTCGCGCGGCGGGCGGCGGTCCGGGATCGTCCGGCTGTCGCCGAGCCTGCGGTTCGTCGCGTTCGACATCGGCGCCACCTCGATCGACGTCGCGGTGACGGACGGCGCCCTGGAGGTGCTCGGCCACGTCAGCGAGGCGTGCGACGTGCGGCAGGGCGCGACGGCGGTGCTGGACCGGGCCCTGGACCTGCTCGGCAAGCTGCGCGACGAGGGTCTGATCCCGCGCGTGCACGGCACCGGGATCGGCGTCCCGGGGCCGGTGAGCTTCCGGGACGGGATGCCGGTCGTTCCGCCGATCATGCCGGGCTGGGACCGGTTCCCGGTGCGCGACGCGATCGGCGCCGAGCTCGGCTGCCCCGTCCTGGTGGACAACGACGTGAACCTGATGGCGCTCGGCGAGCTGCACGCGGGCCTCGCGCGGTCGGTGGACGACTTCCTGCTCGTCAAGATCGGCACCGGCATCGGCTGCGGCATCGTCGTGGACGGCGCGATCTACCGGGGCGTGTCGGGCAGCGCGGGCGACATCGGGCACATCCGGATCGACGACGACGGTCCCATGTGCGCGTGCGGCAACGCCGGCTGCCTGGAGGCGTACTTCGGCGGCGCGGCGCTCGCGCGGGACGCGGAGGCGGCGGCGCGCTCGGGGGAGTCGCCGCAGCTCGCCGCGCTGCTGGACAGCCACGGGGAGCTGTCCGGCGAGCACGTCGCGCAGGCCGCCGCGGCCGGCGACCCGGCGTCGGTGCGGATCATCCGGGAGGGCGGCCGGCACGTCGGGCAGGTCCTCGCCGGGCTGGTCAGCTTCTTCAACCCGGGCCTGGTGATCATCGCCGGCGGCGTCGCCGGGCTCGGCCACACCCTGCTCGCGGAGATCCGCAGCGTCGTCTACCGCCGGTCGGCGCCGCTGGCGACCGGCAACCTGCCGATCGTGCTGTCCGAGCTGGCCGGCGCCGCCGGGGTGGTGGGCGGCGCGCGGCTGATCAGCGACCACGTGTTCTCCCCGCCGCCCGACCCGCGCCCCGCCTGACCCTCCGCCCCGCCCCGCCCCGCCCACGCCCTGCCCGACCTCCGTCCCCGACCCGCGTTCCTCCCGTCACGCGTCCCTCCTGACCCCCGAGGAGGCCCGATGGGCCCGTCCGAACCCGAACCGCTGCTGCGCATGCGCGGCATCGTCAAGCAGTTCCCCGGCGTCCGCGCGCTGGACGGCGTCGACCTCGACGTCCGGGCCGGCGAGGTGCACTGCCTGCTCGGCCAGAACGGCGCCGGGAAGTCGACGCTCATCAAGGTGCTCGCCGGCGCGCACCAGCCGGACGAGGGCGAGATCGCCTTCGCCGGGCGGCCGGCGCGGCTCGCCGGGCCGACCGCCGCGATGCGGGCCGGCATCGCGACCATCTACCAGGAGCTCGACCTGGTGGACGGGCTGTCGGTCGCCGACAACATCTTCCTCGGCCACGAGCGCGCGACACTCGGGTTCACCCGGCGCGGCGACGCCGAGCGGGCCGCGCGGGAGCTGCTCGGCCGGCTCGGGCACGGCGAGATCCCGCCGCGCCGCGAGGCGGGCCGGCTGCCTGCGGCGGGCAAGCAGGTCGTCAGCATGGCCCGCGCGCTGTCGCACGACGCCCGGCTCATCGTGATGGACGAGCCGTCCGCCGCCCTCGCGCACGACGAGGTGGCGAACCTGTTCCGCATCATCCGGGAGCTGACCGCGTCCGGCGTGGCCGTCGTCTACATCTCGCACCGGCTGGAGGAGATCCGCGAGATCGGCGACCGGGTGACCGTCCTCAAGGACGGCCGGTCCGTCGCGAACGGCCTTCCGGCCAAGACGACGAAGACCGACCACATCGTGTCGCTGATGACCGGCCGCGACATCGAGTACGTCTTCCCGGACCGGCCCGCGCCGGACGGCGACGGCGACGCCCCCGGCGGCGCGGCCGAGGTGCTGCGGGTCGAGGGGCTCACGCTGCCCGGCGCGTTCGCGGACGTGTCGTTCTCCGTCCGCGCGGGCGAGATCGTCGGGCTGGCCGGGCTCGTCGGGTCGGGCCGCTCGGAGATCCTCGAGGCGGTCTACGGGGCGCGGCGCCCGGCGCGCGGGCGGGTCCTCGTGGACGGCCGCCCGGTGCGTCCGGGCGACACGGGCGCGGCGGTGCGGCGCGGGATGGGCATGGCGCCGGAGGAGCGCAAGAGCCAGGCGCTGCTGCTGAACGACTCCGTCGCCGGGAACGTGACGGTCGCGGGCCTGCGCCGGTACTCGCGGCTCGGCTGGCTGAACCGGCGCCGCGAGCTGGCGGACGTCCGGGAGCAGATCGAGGCGCTCGACATCCGGCCGCCCGATCCGCGCCGCCCGGTGGTGACGCTGTCGGGCGGCAACCAGCAGAAGGTCGTGCTGGCCCGGTGGCTGGCGGGCGCGCGGAACCTGCGGCTGCTGATCCTGGACGAGCCGACCCGCGGCGTCGACGTCGGCGCGCGCGCGGAGCTGTACGCGGTGATCCGCGCCCTGGCGGCGCGCGGGATCGGGGTGCTGCTGGTGTCCAGCGAGGTGCCCGAGGTACTCGGCCTCGCCGACCGGGTGCTGGTCGTGCGCGAGGGCCGGGTGGTGCACAGCGGCGACGCCGCCGCTCTGGACGAGGCCGCCGTACTCAACATGATCATGGAAGGGAGCGCGCTTTGACTTCCTCTGCCGCTCTAAAGAGCGACGGGTCCTTCCCTCGCGGGTCGGGCTTCCTGCTTCGCGGCGGGCCGCCCCGGACGCACGTCCGGAGGTCTTACGCCCGCTCCACAGGCCGTCACCGCCAGCCCGGCGGCCAGGATGTTCTTCGCGGCGTTGAGGTCCCGGTCGTGCCGGGCGCCGCAGGCGGGGCACTGCCAGCGGCGAGTACCCAGTTCCAGATGGGGGAGCAGATGCCCGCAGGCGCTGCAGGTCTTGGAGGACGGGTACCAACGGTCGATCACCACCACCCGGCGGCCCAGCCGGATGGCCTTGTACTGCAGCATGGAGCGGAACTCGGCCCATCCGGCACGGGAGATCGCCCGCGAGAGCCGGCGGTTGCGGACCATTCCGGACACGTTCAGGTCTTCGAGCACTATCACGTCGTAGCGGCGGACGAGGTCGGTGCTGGTCTTGTGCAGGAAGTCCCTTTGTACGTCGCGAGCCCTGGCATGCTGCCGGGCGACCCTGCGGCACGCCTTCCGGCGGTTGGCCGAGCCCCTGGTCTTGCGGGCCATCATTTTCTGGTAGTGCTTCAGCCGACGCTCGTGCCGTTCCATGTCCTTGGGGCGGCTGATGCGGTCGCCGTGGCTGGTGACCGCGAATTCTCTCAGCCCGAGATCGATCCCTACGGTGTCGCATGCCGGTGGCGCCGGCGGCGGGTCCTCGTCCACGGCGAAGGTCGCGAACCAGCGGCCGTCCGGCTCGCGGGACACGATGACCATCGTCGGATTCAGCGTCGACAGATCCACCGCGCGCCAGGACCACACGATGCGAAGGGGACCGGCGGCCTTGGCCAGCCACAAATTCCCCTCGCGCATACGGAAGGCCGATCGGGTGAAGTGCGCCGATTGGCGGCCGGATCGGCTCTTGAACCGAGGGTGACGGGCTCGTCCGGAGAAGAACGCCTGGAAAGCGGCGTGCTGGTGCCGGAGCGCCTGCTGCAAAGGCACCGAGGAGACCTCGGCCAGGAACGCCAGTTCCGGCGTCCTCTTCCAAGCGGTCAGCGCGGAGTCCGTGTCCTTGTAGGAGGTCGACCGGCCTTCGGCGCGGTAGCGGGCCTGACGTTCGGCCAGCGTTCTGTTCCACACGAGGCGCACACACCCGAACGTGCGGTTCAGCATCGTGACCTGCTCGGGGCACGGGTAAGCCCGGCAGCGGTACGCCTTCCTCACTCCCCGCACCTTAGCGGTCACTTTCTGCTCGAGGCGCGGAAACCGCATCAGATGCGGCTTGCTTTCACGTCGGAGACACACCCTGCTGACGGAGGTGCGCGGTGACCGAGACGGACGCGGGTGTGCGCGGCGGCCCGGCACGCGGAACGTGGGCGAAGGGGCCGCTCCGGCCGCTGCGGCGCGACGGCGCGGGCCGCGGGCCCGGCGAGTTCCGGCACCTGGGGCTGGTCGCCGCGCTGGCGCTGCTGGCGGTGGTCGGCGTCGTCACCGAGCCCGACAACTTCCCGACCTCCGGGAACCTGGTCGGCATCCTGGCGCTGGCCGCCACCATCGGGGTGATCACGGTCGGCCAGACGTTCGTGATCATCGGCGGCGGGATCGACCTGTCGGTCGGGTCGGTGATGGCGCTCGCCTCGGTGTGGGCGACGACCGTCGCGACGCAGTCGTACGGACCGGCGGTGATGGCGCTGTGCGCGATCCTCGTCGGGACGGGCGCGGGCGTCGTCAGCGGCCTGCTGATCTCCTACGGCCGGATGGTCCCGTTCATCGCGACGCTGGCGATGCTGGTGTCGGCGCGCGGCCTGGCGCAGCGGATGTCGGACCGCAAGACGCAGCTGATCCGGCCGGAGAACGACGCGATCGAGTCGCTGTCCACCACGAAGGTGCTCGGGCTGCCGCTGGTCGTCTACATCTTCGCGGCCGTCGCGGTCGCCGGGTGGGTGCTGCTGAACCGCACCACGTTCGGCCGCCGCACGTTCGCGGTCGGCGGCAACCCGGAGGCGGCGCGGCTCGCCGGCATCGACGTCCGGCGGCACACGCTGCTGCTGTACGCGCTGTCGGGGTTCTGCTGCGGCGTCGCCGCGATCATCATCATGGCCCGCACCACCACCGGCTCCAGCACCCACGGCGACCTGTACGAGCTGGACGCGATCGCCGCCGTGATCATCGGCGGGACGCTGCTGACCGGCGGGCGCGGCACCGTCGCCGGGTCGATCCTCGGCGTGCTGGTGTTCACCGTCATCACGAACCTGTTCATCCTGAACGGCCTGCAGACCAGCGACCAGCTCATCGCCAAGGGCGTGATCATCGGGATCGCGGTGCTGCTGCAGCGCCGCGGCCTGCGCTCGCCCACCTGACCCGCTCGCCCCGGCCCCACCCGGTCCGCTCATCCGACCTGACCTGCCCGCCCCCGCGGCGCGCCCCCCGCCGCCCCACCCCCGGAAACCAGGAGCACGTCATGCGCGACCAGAGCACCCGCCCCACCCGCAGAGGCATCCTGTTCGGCGGCGCCGCAGTCGCGGCCGGCGCCCTCGCCACCGCCTGCACCAGCAACAACGAGAAGGACGACCCCGCCCCGGCCGCGCAGGCCGGCGCGCTCGGCGGCGACAACGACAAGCCCGGCAAGCAGGTGACCATCGGGTTCTCCGCGCCCGCCGCCGACCACGGCTGGACCGCCGCGATCGCCAAGAACGCCGAGGCGCAGGCCAAGAAGTACAAGGACGTGACGTTCAAGCCCGTCCAGCCGACCAACGACATCAACCAGCAGATCTCCGCGGTCGAGTCGCTGATCTCGGAGAAGGTGAACGTCCTGGTGATGCTGCCGAACGACGGCGAGCAGCTCAACCAGGTCGCGCGCAAGGCGATGGACGCCGGCATCCCGGTGATCAACCTGGACCGGGTGTTCCCCGACAAGCTGTCGTACCGGACGTGGATCGGCGGCGACAACTACGGCATGGGCGTGTCCGCCGGGCACTACATCGGCAAGAAGCTCAAGGCCAAGGGCGTCTCGAACCCGGTGATCGTGGAGATCCAGGGGATCGCGACGCTGCCGCTCACGCAGGACCGCAGCAAGGGCTTCGCGGACGCGCTGAAGTCCTACGGGTACTCCGTCACCGCCAAGCAGGACGCGAAGTTCACCGTGGAGACCGGCAACCAGGTCGCGTCCAACCTGCTGCAGGCGCACAAGAAGATCGACGCGCTGTGGAACCACGACGACGACCAGGGCGTCGGCGTGCTCGCCGCGATCAAGCAGTCCGGCCGCAAGGAGTTCTTCATGGTCGGCGGCGCCGGGTCCGCGAACGCCATGCGGGAGATCAAGGCGGGGAACGGGGTGCTGGAGGCGACCGTCACCTACCCGCCGACGATGGCCGCGTCCGCGGTCCGGCTGGCCCGGTTGCTGGCGCAGGGCAAGGGCATGGCCGACCTGGTGGAGCTGGAGCCGCCGCAGTCGATCACGCTGGCGTCCGAGACCGTCACCCGGGACAACGTGAGCCGCTACCTGCCGCTCGGCTTCGAGTCCTGAGCGCGGACCGCGCGCCCGCCGGCGACGCCGGCGGGCGCAGTACAGAGAGGTGAGCACATTGACCACCGTCGGAGTCGGGATGGTCGGGCACGCGTTCATGGGGCGCGCCCACTCCCAGGCATGGCGCACCGTCGGGCCGTTCTTCGGCCCGCCGCTGACCCCGGTGATGGCCGCTCTCGCCGGACGCGACGCCGGGCGGGCCGCCGCGGCCGCCCGCACGCTCGGGTGGGCGTCGTCGGAGGGCGACTGGAAGCAGCTGCTGCGCCGCGACGACGTGCAGATCGTGGACATCTGCACGCCGGGCGACGCGCACGCCGAGATCGCCGTCGCGGCGCTGGAGGCGGGCAAGCACGTCCTGTGCGAGAAGCCGCTCGCGAACTCGTCCGTGGAGGCGGAGGCGATGGTCGCGGCGGCCGAGCGCGCGCGCGAGCACGGCATCCGGTCGATGGTCGGGTTCAACTACCGGCGCGTCCCGGCGGTCACGCTCGCCCGCGACCTCGTGGCGGACGGGCGCATCGGGACCGTCCGGCACGTCCGCGCGCAGTACCTGCAGGACTGGCTGACGGACCCGGAGGCGCCGTTCAGCTGGCGGCTGGACCGCGACAGGGCCGGGACGGGCGCGCTCGGCGACATCGGCGCGCACATCATCGACACCGCGCAGTTCATCACCGGGCACGCGCTCGTCGGGGTGTCGGCGGTGCTGGACACCTTCGTCGGGGAGCGCCCGGTGCCGGGCGGCGGCACCGCCGCGGTCACGGTGGACGACGCGGCGCTGTTCGTCGGCCGCACCGACGGCGGCGCGCTCGCCTCCTTCGAGGCCACCCGGATGGCGACCGGGCGGAAGAACGCGCTCCGGATCGAGGTCAGCGGCTCGTCCGGCGCGCTGTCCTTCGACCTGGAGTCGATGAACGAGCTGTGGTTCTACGACGGCACCGAGGACGCCGCGACGGCGGGCTTCCGCCGGATCGTCGTCACCGAACCCGTCCACACCTACGCCCGGCAGTGGTGGCCGCCCGGTCACATGCTGGGGTACGAGCACACCTTCACCCACCAGGCGGCCGACTTCCTCACCGCGATCGCGGACGGCGCGGACCCGAGCCCGTCGTTCGCCGACGGCCTGCGGGTGCAGCGGGTGCTCGACGCGGTCGCCGCGAGCGCGGCGTCCGGCGGCTGGACCGACGTCGAGGGGAGCTGACATGGCACGACCGATCACGCTGTTCACCGGCCAGTGGGCCGACCTGCCGTTCGAGGAGGTCTGCCGGCTGGCGTCCGGCTGGGGCTACGAGGGCCTGGAGATCGCCTGCTGGGGGGACCACTTCGAGGTCGACAAGGCCCTCGCCGACGACGGCTACGTCCCGCGCAAGCTGGAGACGCTCGCCAAGCACGACCTCAAGGTGTTCGCGATCTCCAACCACCTCGTCGGGCAGGCCGTCTGCGACATCCCCGACGAGCGCCACCAGGCGATCCTGCCGGAGCGGATCTGGGGCGACGGCGAGCCCGAGGGCGTCCGCCGCCGCGCCGCCGAGGAGATCAAGGACACCGCCCGCGCCGCCGCCCGCCTCGGCGTCGGCACCGTCGTCGGCTTCACCGGCTCCTCGATCTGGCACACCGTCGCGATGTTCCCGCCGACCCCCGAGGCGATGGTGGAGCGCGGGTACGCCGACTTCGCCGACCGCTGGAACCCGATCCTGGACGTGTTCGACGAGGTCGGCGTCCGGTTCGCGCACGAGGTCCACCCGAGCGAGATCGCCTACGACTACTGGACGACCGTCCGGACCCTGGAGGCGATCGGGCACCGGCCCGCGTTCCGGCTGAACTTCGACCCGTCGCACTTCGTCTGGCAGGAGCTCGACCCCGTCGGGTTCCTGTTCGACTTCCGCGACCGGATCTACCACGTCGACTGCAAGGACACCAAGGTCCGCACCGGCGACGGGCGGCGCGGGCGGCTCTCGTCGCACCTGCCGTGGGCGGACCTGCGGCGCGGCTGGGACTTCATCTCCACCGGCCGCGGCGACGTCCCCTGGGAGGACGTGTTCCGCGCGCTCAACGCGATCGGCTACGACGGCCCGATCTCGGTCGAGTGGGAGGACGCCGGCATGGATCGCCTCCAGGGCGCCCCCGAGGCGCTGGAGTTCGTCCGGGCGCTGAACGCGATGGAACCCCCGTCCGCGGCCTTCGACGCCGCCTTCTCCTCCGACTGACCCGCGTCCCGCGCGCCCCCGCCCGCTCGCTCGGCCTGCGGCGCGCCCGCCCCCCGAGGGCCCCCCCGGGGGCGGCGCGCCGCACCCCACCCCCCGACGGGAGCCCGCCGACCTCGGCGGGCGCGTGGGCCTGGACGAACCGTTCGAGGTCGCCCAGCGGGACGCTCATGGGCGGGACGACGATCAGCCGGTCGACGCCCGCCTCCGCGTAGTCCCGGACGGACCCGGCGTCCGGCGGGCGCGGCGGCGACACCGAGATGTGCAGGGGCCGGTCGCGGCCCGCCTCCCGCGCCGCCTCCCGCAGCCGCGCGACCGCGTCGGCGGCGGCGCGTCGGCCGAGCATCCAGCCGTACCACCCGTCGGCCTCGCGGGCGGTGCGGCGGAGCGCCGCCGGGCCGTGCCCGCCCATGACCACCGGCACCGGGCGCTGCACGGGGCGCGGGTGCGCGTCCACGCCGGCGAAGTCGGCGTGCCGGCCGTGGAAGGCGGGCGCGTCGTCGTACCAGAGCGACCGCATCGCGGCGAGATGCTCGTCGGTGCGCGCCCCGCGCTCGCCGGGCGGGACTCCGAGGGCCCGCAGTTCGGGCTCCAGGTACCCCGCCGCCAGGCCGAAGACCAGCCGCCCGCCGCTCAGCACGTCGACGCTCGCCAGCTGCTTGGCCAGGATCAGCGGGTTGCGCTGCGGCAGGACGATGACGCCCGTGCCGAGCGCTATCCGGTCCGTGGCCGCGGCGAGGTGGGTGAGGGAGACGACCGCGTCGAGGAACGGCGCCCGCGGGTCGAGCGGCGAGGGGTCGGTACGCGGGCTCGGCAGGACGATGTGGTCCCCGGCCCACAGCGAGTCGTATCCGAGCTCCTCGGCCAGCGCGGCGATCCGCGCGGAGCCGCGCGGGTCGGCGCAGGCGTGCAGGTTGAGCCCGTAGAGCCCGAGAGTCAATGCCATGGCTCAATAGTTGAACTTTTCGATTATCCAGTCAAGCGATGGTCGATGGGCATGATCCTCGAACTGCTATAGCCTGGCGGAATGGCGGAGGAGAGGCCCATGCGCGGCGGGCTGCCGGCCGGGCTCGCGTCCGTGACCGGCTTCCAGCTGTCCAAGTGCGGCTGGTGGATGGAGCAGCGGCTGGAGGAGGCCCTCGAACCGCTCGGCCTCCGCGTCCGGCACTTCCTGGTGCTGGCGATGCTGAGCTCGTCCGGCACGCTGTCGCAGCAGGAGATGGCCGGCTACCTGCTGCTCGACCCCACGCTGATGGTCGGGCTGGTGGACGACCTGGAGGAGCGGGGGCTCTGCGAGCGCGCCCGCGACCCGAAGGACCGCCGCCGCCACTCCGTCCGCGTCACCGACGAGGGGCGCGAGGTGCACCGGCGCGCGCGTGCGCTGGCCGACGAGGTGGGCGCCGAGGTGTTCGGACCGCTGTCGCGGGACGAGCTGCGCACCGTCGCCGGCGCGATCGAGCGGGTGATGGAGCCGTTCTGGACCGAGCAGGCCGTCCGGCCGCGCCGCAAGACGGCCCGCTAGGGGCGGGCGCGGAAGTCGGCGAAGTCGAAGCCGGGGGAGACCACGCAGCTGACCAGCACCTCGTCCGCCCCGGCGGGGCGCGCCGCCTGCCAGACGCCGGGCGGGACGACGGCCTGCGGCGCCTCGCCGCCCGCCACGTCGGCGCCCAGCGTGACGGCCTCGGGGTCCGCGGCGGGCTCGTCGCCCGACCCGCCGAGCAGCAGCGTCAGCGGGCCGCCGCGGTGCCACAGCCACATCTCCGCCGAGCGCACCGCGTGCCACATCGACTCCTCGCCCGGCGGCAGCAGGAAGTAGATGCCTGTCGCGGTCGCCCGCTCGCCCGGGTAGCCGCCGGGGACGAACGACACGTCCGACCGCCACGTCTCCCGGTACCAGCCGCCCTCGGGGTGCGGGAGCAGGTCGAGGGCCTCGGCGGTGGCGGGCCGGTCCAGCAGGGCGACGTGCCGCCCGTCCGGCCCGCGCCGGACGTACCGCACCGCCGCCGCGGCCGACTTGTCGATCACCCCGCGCGGCGGCCGCAGCCCCGGCTCCGGATCCAGCGTCACCGCGACGAGCTGGCCGGCGTCGCCGCCGTACACGTCGTCGGCGATGGCGAGCAGGTCGGGCTCGGAGTCGGGCGCCCACACGGCGCCCGCGTCGGACAGGACGAACCGGGGCCCGGGCTGGTCCCGCCAGCCGTCGAGCGTCGTCAGCAGCAGCACCGTCCCAGGCTAGTGCCCGGCGGAAAACCGGTATGGGCGTCGGGGGGCGTGGTGGCACCATGGCGCCCGACAACCATCGAGCGGCGGAGGCGAGATGCGCCAGGTCTTCGGAATCTCACAGCCCATTCCGGACGAGAGCTTTCGAGGACCCCACCGCCCATGCCCACGCTCAACCTCGGCATCCTCGCGCACGTCGACGCGGGAAAGACCAGCCTGACCGAGCGGCTGCTGTTCGACACCGGCGCGATCGCCCGGCTCGGCAGCGTCGACGCCGGCGATACCCAGACCGACCGCGGCGAGCTGGAACGCGGCCGCGGCATCACGATCCGGTCGGCCGTCGCGCCGTTCCGGCTCGGCGCGCTGCGCGTCAACCTGATCGACACCCCCGGGCACGCCGACTTCGCCGCCGAGGTCGAGCGGGCCCTCGGCGTGCTCGACGGCGCCGTCCTGGTGCTGTCGGCCGTCGAAGGCGTGCAGGCGCGGACCCGCGTGCTGCTGCGGGCGCTGCGCGCGCTCGCGCTGCCCACCCTGATCTTCGTGAACAAGATCGACCGCACCGGCGCCGACCCGGACGCGGTGCTCGCCGCGCTCCGCCGCCGGCCGGGCGTCCGGCCCGTCCCGCTGAACCGGGTGCGGGACGGCCGGGCCGTGCCCTGCGCGCCGTCGGCCGAGATCCTCGCGGACGGCGACGACGCCCTGCTCGCCGACTACGTGGACGGCCGCGCCACCCCGCCGGACGCCGTGCGGGCGTCGCTGCGCGCGCAGACCGCCGCCGGGACCGTCCAGCCGCTGTACTTCGGCTCGGCGACGACCGGTGCGGGCGTCGGCGACCTGCTCGGCGGCATCGCGTCCCTGCTGCCTCCCGCCGGGCCCGGCGACGGCGAGACGCGCGGCACCGTGTTCGCCGTGGAGCGCACCGCGTCCGGCGAACGCCTCGCCTACCTGCGGCTGTTCTCCGGCGAGCTGCGGCCGCGGCAGACCGTCGCGTTCGAGGGCGGACGCGGCGGCCGGATCACCGGGCTGGACGTCGCGGGCGCCCCCGGCGAGCCCCTGACCGCCGGGAACATCGCCGCCGTCCGGGGCCTCGCCGCGGCCCGCGTCGGCGACCGGATCGGCCCGCCCGTCCGGGACGTCCCGCCGTTCCCGCCGCCGTCGCTGGAGACGGTCGTCCGCGCCCGCCGCCCCGCCGACGCGGGACGGCTGCGCGCCGCGCTCCTCGACCTCGCCGACGAGGACCCGCTGATCCGCGCGCGGCCCGCCCCGTCCGGCGCGACGTCGGTGCTGCTCTACGGGGAGGTGCAGAAGGAGGTCATCGCGGCGCGGCTGCTCGCCGAGGCCGGTGTCGAGGCCGTCTTCGAGGAGAGCCGCACCGTCTACGCCGAGCGGCCGGCCGGCACCGGCGAGGCCGTCGAGGAGATGGACTGGCGGCGCCGCGTGCCCGACTTCTGGGCGAGCGTCGGGCTGCGCGTCGAGCCCGCCCCGCGCGGCTCGGGCAACGCGTTCCGCCGCGAGACCGAGCCGGGCGCGCTGCCGCACGCCTTCGACCGCGCGATCGAGGAGACCGTCCACCGCACCCTGGAGCAGGGCCTTCACGGCTGGCCGGTGACCGACTGCGCCGTGGTGCTGACCCGGTCGGGGTTCGCGGGTCCGGTCAGCACCGCCGCCGACTTCCGCGGCCTGACCCCGCTGATCCTCATGGCGGCGCTCGCGCGCGCGGGCACCCGCGTGTACGAGCCATGCCACGCGTTCGAGGCGGAGGTGCCCGGCGACGCGCTCAGCCCCGTCCTCGCCGCGCTCGGCACCCTCGGCGCCGCGGCCGTCGAGCCCGCCCCCGGACCCGGCGGCTGGACGATCAAGGGCGAGATCCCCGCAGGGCGCGCGCGGGAGGCGGAGGCGGCGCTGCCCGCGCTCACCCGCGGCGAGGGCACCTGGTGGTCCGAGCCGTCCGGCGAGCGCCCGGTCACCGGCGCGCCGCCCTCGCGCCCGCGCACCGGCGGCGACCCCCTGGACCGCGCCGCCTACCTCCGCCACCTCGGCCGCTGACCGGCCCGACCACGGCCCGATCACCCCGGCTCCATCACACCGGCCCGACCACACGGCCCGATCACACCGTGAGGACGATCTTGCCCGACACCCGGCCCGTCTCGCCCCGCTCGTGCGCCTTCGCGGCGTCCTCCAGCGGCAGCACCGTGTCGATCTCGGCGCGCAGCTTCCCGGACGCCGCCAGCCCGGCGATCTCCGTCATGGCGTGGAAGTCCGGCTCGACCAGCAGCGTCTCGAAGCGGACGCCGCGCTCGGCGGCCTGCTCCGCCATCGAGGGCGGCTGCGCGCGCCCGGCGATCGCCACCAGCACGCCGCCGGGCCGCAGGGTGCGCAGCGAGCGCGGCGCGTAGTCGCCGCCGATCGTGTCGAGCACCACGTCCACGTCCCGCGCGGCCTCGGCGAAGTCGACGTTCTGGTAGTCGATCGGCTCGTCCACGCCGAGGTCGCGCAGGAACCCGTGCTTCGGCGCGCTCGCCGTCCCGATGACGTGCGCGCCCCTCGCCTTGGCGATCTGCACCGCGAGATGCCCGACCCCGCCCGCCGCCGCGTGGACGAGGACGCGCTGCCCCTCCTGGAGGCCCGCCGTGTCCACCAGCGCCTGCCACGCCGTCAGCGCGGCCAGCGGCAGCGCGCCCGCCTGCACGTGGTCGATCTCCGCGGGCTTGCGCACGAACGTCCGCGACGGCGCCACGACGTACTCGGCGTGCGAGCCGACGCCGCCCGGGTAGCGGAGCATGCCGAACACCTCGTCGCCCGGCTTGTGGATCGTCACCCCGAACCCGACCTTCTCCACCACGCCGGACACGTCCCAGCCCAGCGTGAACGGCGGGTCCGGCAGGAAGATCTTCATCGCCCGGTGCTTCCAGTCGGTCGGGTTCACCCCGGCGGCCCGCACCCGGACCAGCACCTCGGTGGGCCCCGGCTCCGGCCGCTCGACCTCGACCAGCTGCAGCACCTCGGGCCCGCCCAGCACGTCCTGCCTGATCGCCCGCATCCGCTCCGACATGGCGTTACTCCTCTTCTCGGTTGCGACGCACTCACTCTGCCCGGCCGCCGCCGCGGCAAAAAGTGGCGAGATCGCCAACAACTGAAAGGATTCGGCCAACGCCCCGGCGGCGGCGCACGGCCTGCGCCTGCCCGGGGCGTCAGTCCATCTCGGAGAGGCGGACGGGGTCGAAGCTGATGGGGAACGGCGCGTCCAGCGTCACCGTCTCGCCGGAGCGCGCCTTGCCCGCGACCTCGTAGCGGCCGCCGGCCAGTTCGAGGAGGGTGATCGACGGGCGGGGCTCCAGGTCGATGATCCAGTAGTGCGGGATGCCGGTCGCCGCGTACTCCTCGACCTTGCGGACGCGGTCGATCTGCTCGTTCACCGTGCGGGGCGTCACGACCTCGGCGACCAGCATCAGGTCGGGGCCGTAGTAGGTGCGGGTCTGCCGCTCCAGCGCGGCGCGCGCCACGTCGCGGGCGACGGCGAACACGTCCGGCTTGCGGACGCCCGCCGGGGTCGTGACGTCCTGCGGCGCGCCCGCGACGTGGACGTCCGCGTCGGCCTGCCGCGCCGCGTCCTTCAGGATCGCCTTCAGCGCGTCGGCCGCGTGGTCGTGCCACAGGTCGCCCGGCAGCTCGTTCAGCCAGCCGTCGGCGAGCTCGTAGCGCCTGCCCTCCTCGGGCATCGCGTCCAGGTCGTACAGCGTGTACGGGCCGTGCGCACGCCCCGCCGTCCCGCCCATGACCGTCCCCCCTCAATCAACGGGCTGATCCGAATCTACCGGCCGGACGCCCGCGAGTCCGGCACCCCATGATCGCGAGGCGATCCCGGCGAATCTCTCGCAAACCGAGCGAGATCGGGTTAAGATACATCGCGACTCCGCTTGACCCTCCACCCGCCGGAAGGTCCAGGCTGCGGGGAGGAACCGCCGCGAAGGAGATGTGAGATGACCGTCGAGCAGCGAAAGGGCCTGCGCGCCTCGGACGGCGACCGCGACCGGGTCCTCGTCCGGCTGCACACCGCCTACGCCGAAGGCCGGCTCACCGAGGCCGAGCTGGACGAGCGCATCGACCACGCCCTCGCCGCCCGCACCCAGGCCGACCTGGCCGAGGTCTCCTCCGACCTGCCGGACGCCCCGGTCGCCGCCGGCCCCGCCCCCGCCGAGCGCGGCCCCGCCGGGCGCTTCCAGATGGCCTACAAGAGCACCGTCCGCCGCACCGGCCGCTGGCGCCTTCCCGAGAAGTACACCACCGTCGTCTACAAGGGGCACTCCCTCCTCGACCTGCGCGCCGCCGAGCTCGACGGGCCCGTCACCACGATCCGCGTCCTCGCCTACAAGTCGACAGTCGAGGTGATCGTCCCGCCGGGCGTCCGGGTGGAGAGCGGCGGCATGGGGGTCTCCGCCGACCTGTCCGGTGCCCCGGGGCCCGACGCGCCGGTCGTCCACATTCAGGGATTCGCCTATAAGGGGGAGATCGTGGCGAAAGATCGGATCCGTCCGGCCTGAGGTGATAGAACGCTCCAGCGGCCTGATCGGCCGCCGTTCGCGCCGTTGTCCCGACATGCACCGGCGCGGCGCGGTTTCATAGTGGTCCCCAGGACCGTGTGAAGGAGCATGTGTGACGGCGAGGACCCCGGAGCGGAACGGCACCCCGTCCCCGGCCGGTGCGGAGCCCCCTGCCGATGATCGGCCCGCCGGATCGCGCGCGGTCCGGCGACGGCTGACGTTCGGTGTCTCCGCCGACCTCGCCGACCTCCCGGCGGCCCTGTCGCCCTGGCAGCGCGCCTACGAGGCGTGGCGCGCCGCCGGCATCCGCTGGGGGCACGGGGCGCCGCCCCGGGAACGCGCCGCCGCCCCTGAGCGCGCCGCGCCCGCGAGCCGCAACGCCATCCGCGCGGACGCCCCGCCCGCCGCCGCCCGCCCCGCCGAGAAGCCGGAGCCCGAGCCCGCGAAGGCCGAGCCCGCGAAGGCCAAGGACGCGAAGGCCCCGGCCGCGAAGACCGGAGACCCGAAGGCGAAGGGCACGAAGCCAAAGAAGGCGAAGGGCGCGAAGGCCAGGTCCGCCGGGTCCGTCGTCGCGGCGGCCACGGCCCCGGCCGCGGCGCCGGTGAAGACGGGCACCGCTGAGGCGCCCGACCCCAAGGACGAGCCCCCGGCGCCCACCGCCGAGCCGCAGCCGACGGCCGACGAGTCCGCGCCGAACCGGGGGACGCGGCGGCTGCGCGTCGCCATCGCGGGTGCCGCCGGCCTGGTGGTCGTCGCGGGCGGCGCGATGTTCGTGCTCGACCAGGGCGGCGGCGGTGCGAAGAAGCCGCGGCCGCCCGCCGCCGTCCCGGCGGCCGCGCTGTTCGGGACCGACCCGGCGGCCACGACGGACGGCCTCGTCCAGGACCTCGCCGTGGTCACCGCGTCCGGGCGGAAGGTCGTCGCCGCCGGGACGGAGGGCGACGGCACGCCGGGGCGGGAGCGCGCGCGGTTCCTGGTGTCCGCGGACGGCGGGCACGCGTGGAAGGCGGCGAAGGTGCGCGGCGCGGACGGCTCGGAGCCGCCCGCTGGGGAGCGCCCGCGGCTGGTCGCGGCCGGGGCCGGGAAGTGGGCGGCGCTCGGGCAGTCGCCCGCGGGCACGGTCGTCTGGCTGAGCGGCGGCGGCATGACCTGGACGCGGCACCTCGACACGTCCGCGTTCAAGCCGGGCGACCAGGTGAACGCGCTGGTCGCGACCGTGCACGGGTTCGTCGCGGTGGGCTCGGCGGGCGGCCGGGCGGTCGTGTGGAGCACCGCCGACGGCCGGGCGTGGCAGCGCGTCGACGGGCTGCAGGCGGGGATCACCGGGCTGGACCGGGTCGCCGCGTCGGGCGGCGTGCTGGTGACGCACGGGACGTTCAACCGGAAGGTGACGCGCAAGAAGGGCAGGAAGACCGTCACGCGGACGGTGCGGGGCGACGGCCTGTGGCGGTCCGCGGACGGCGGCCGCACCTGGACGGCGGTGGCCGTCCCGCAGGCCCAGGGGTCGCAGGGCGCGACGATCGGCCTGGTCGCGGGGCCGGGCGGGTTCGCGACCGTGCGCGAGGGGCGGCGAACGACCGGCCGCAAGAAGCCCCGGCGGACGACGCGGTTCGGGGTGCTGTTCACCTCCCCGGACGGGCAGAAATGGCAGGCCGCGGGCCGGATCTCCGTGCCGGGGTACGGCGGCGTCGAGCGGTTCGGCGGTTCGCAGGCGGGCTTCGGCGTCCTGGTGAAGGGCGCCAAGGGACGGCGCACCGTGCTGCGCAGCGCCGACGGGCGCACCTGGCAGCCGTCCGGGACGGTCGCGGAGCCGGTGCGGAGCAGCGGCCTGGCGGTCGCCGCCGGCGGCGCGGTCACGGTCGCGGGACGGCAGGGCGACGACGCGTACCTGTCCGGCGCGAACCTGGCGGCGGTGCCCGGCGCGGTGCACACCGAGTTGGCGATCCGGTCCCTCGCCGCCGGGCCGGGCCGGGCGGTCGCGGTGGGCAGCACGAACGGCGGTGCGGCGGTCTGGAGCTCGCCGGACGGCCGGGGCTGGACGCGCGGCCGGGTGCCGGCGGCCGCCGGGAGGCTGTCGGACGTGGCGTTCGGCGGGCAGGGCTGGCTCGCGGTCGGCCGCGCGGACGGCGCGCGTCCCGGCGCGCTGGCGATGACATCGAAGGACGGGACGATTTGGGCGCGCGCGACGGTACCCGCGGGCCCGCTCGCCGCCGTCGCGTCCGGTTCCGCCGGGTACGTGGCGGTCGGCGGCGGTGTCGTGTGGCGGTCGCCGGACCTCAGGACGTGGAAGCGCGCGGCGGTGGCCGGCGGCAACCTCGTGGACGTCGCGTCGACCGGCTCCGGCTACGTCGCGGTCGGCGGGCGCGGCGGGAAGCCGGCCGTCTGGACGTCGCCGGACGGCGCGAAGTGGACGCCGACGGCCGCGGTGCCGCCGGGCGGCGGACCGCTCACGCAGGTCGCGGCGCGCGGGAACGCGCTGGTCGCGGCCGGTGCGGGCGCGAGCCTGATGGTGTCGCCCGATGCGGGCAGGACGTGGGCGCGGCGCACGCCGCCGGGCGCGCGGCAGGCGACCGCGGTGACCGCGACTCCGAAGGGTTTCGTGGCGGCGGTCACGACCGCGCCGGGCGGCGCGGCCGTGTTCGGTTCACCGGACGGGAGCGCGTGGGCGCGGGTGCCCGCGCGAGGGCTCGGCGGACGCGCCGAGCGGCGCCTCACCGCGATGACGCCGGCGGGCGCCGCGGTCCTGGCCACCGGGACCGGCGTCCGCGACGGCGCCGAGACGCCGCTGCTGTGGCGGGCGCCCGTGCCGGCGGCCGGTGCCGTGCGGGGAGCGAAGTCCTAGCCGTTGCAGCCGCAGGAGCAGCCCTTCGGGCACGAGCATCCGCCGCCATGTCCGCAACTGCAGTCCTTTTTCGTCATGAGTGGAACGTAGCCCTTTGGGCGTTTTGAGGTCTATGACCCCGGCGGCACGGAGACCTGTCGCCGGAGTGGGGCACGGGCCGCCCGACGGCGGGGGGACGCGCGGGCGGCCCGTGCCGGTCCCGGGTCAGGCGTGGATGTGCAGGTCCACGCCCAGCAGGATGAGGAACCACAGGAACACGGCCAGCAGTGCGCTGCCGACCTGGCGCAGCAGCGGGACGTCGATGTAGCCGCGGTCCCAGGCGACGAACACGCCGATGATGAGATAGATCAGGCCGACCAGGCTGATGTGGTGCGACCGATATCGGAACGCCATGGGGACGTCTCCTCCCGGAGGGGGTGTGACGATCGATCGCTGCCCCGCCCCCCGAGAGAAAAACACCGGCGGGTTTCCGGATCGCACACTGACGATCTTTTCGGTACCGCCGGAATTGGGTGACCGCGGTCACCTACCGGCAGCGGTCACTCCCCGGGCAGGGTCGCTCCCTGAGCGGGGTCACTTCACGGGTGCGGTCACTTCCCGGGCAGGGCGATGCGCACCACGGTCGGGTCGTGGTCCCCGGCGCGCGCCGCGAACTCCGACGCGCGGTGCACCACGTCGAACCGGTGCCTGCTCTTGGCCAGCGACGGGCTGAGCAGGATGTGGTCGAGGTCCTCGGAGTTCCCGCCGGTCACCGCGGTGTACCGGTCGCCGGGCGGCAGCGCGGCGGGCAGGTCGGCGAGCCCCGCGCCCTTGGTCAGCGCCTGGACGGGCAGCGACGTCCCGCGGTCGTTCAGCCCGCCCGTCACGATCACGTCGGCCTTCCGGCCCGCCGCCCGCACGGACTTCACGAACCCGGCGACCACCCGGGCCTGCGCGTCGCGGCGCCACTCGGTGGGGCTGGACGGCGGCTGGTACCGGCCGAAGAGGGGCTGGTCGTCGCCGGTGCGCGGGTACCAGTCGTCGGCGACGACGATGATGCGCCGCCCCCGCCACGTGACCTCCCCGGCCAGCGGCTTGCGCGCGCCGCTCCAGGCGGTGTCCCGGGGCGCGATCCGGCCGGGGGACAGCGACAGGGACGCCGTGCCGTCCGCGCGCCGCACCGCCCTCGCCGAGGTGACGGACGGGTCGGGCTGCGCGGCGGGCGGCGTGTCGCCCAGCGGGTCGGCGGCGGCGGGCCGGTCGACGAACGCCAGCCCGCGGTCGGTGCGGAACAGGAACCCGATCCGGCTGTTGCCGCCCTTCTCGCCGCCGTCGGCGCGGTCGCGCGGGTTCACCGAGCGCCAGTCGTAGGCGGGGCCGCCCGCCTCGCTGATCGCGGTGATCAGCTGCGCGACGGTCTGGTCGGCGGCGACGGTGCCGTCGTCGTGCGGGCCGCTGTTGTCCTGCAGCCCGCTGACCGCGACGAGGTCGGGGGAGTCCAGCCCGCGGACGATGTCGCCGGCGAGGTCGCGGAAGCGCTGCGGGGGGCTGTCGGGCCCGAGGTCGGCCAGCCCGGCGGTGCCGACGGCGAGCTCGCCGGACCGCTGCGGGGACGCGGCCTCCTGCGGCAGGCCGCCGTCGGCGCGCCGCGGGGCGGCGGTGAGCAGCAGCGTGAAGTCGCCGTAGGAGTAGTCGAGCACGCCGTCGTGGGCGCCGGGCAGCCGGTCGCCGACGTTCATCGCGGGCAGCGGGGCGAGCGCGTCGTCCAGGACGATCCGCTCGGGGTTGGCGTCGCCGTCGCGCAGCAGGATGCCGCCGCGCTTGGTGCGGGTCCCGGCGCCGGCGCCGTTGGCGGGCAGCACGGGGACCTGGCCGTCGCTGGACGGCCCGACCGCGACGGCATCGCTGATCCGGACGCGCATCCCCTCCAGCGACTCGTAGAAGTCGAGCCCGCCGTGCTTCGGGTCGAGTGCGCCGCCCTTCTCGACGTCCCCGCGCCGGGCCGAGATGACGGCGGCCGGGGGGCGGCGCCCGCCCGGCCCGATCACCACGGGCGCGGGCAGCGCGGCGCCGTGCGCGGCCACGCTGGTCGCGGTCGCGTCGATCTCGGTGCGGGTCAGCCCGGCGGGCCCGCCGCCCGGCCGGTACTCGCGGACCCTGCCGTTCACCCGGACCGCGTCGCCGGGGACGGCGGACGGCCGGGTGCGGGTGAAGACGAAGACGCCCTCGGACGTCGCGGGGTCGCGGTCGGGGCGCGGGTCCTGCATCCAGAAGCCGTTGCCGGTCACGGCGGTGACGACGCCGGGGACGCCCGCGACGGCGGCGCCGTTCAGCGGCGAGACGTGCGCGGCGCCCTGGACGTCGTGGATGCGGCGGCCGGTGAGCGGCGCGGCGGCGTGCGCGGCCGGCGGCAGCGCGAGGGGGACGGCCAGCGCCGCCGCCAGCACGGACGCGAGCGTCCGGGCCGTCCGGAGAGGGCCCGCTGCAGCTGCGTACGCCACCCGCACTCCACGATCGTCTAGTCGTCCGAAGGGCACGAAGCAGGATGGCACGGGAACGGGACCGCTGACGAACCGCCGGTGCGGTCCCGCCCCTGCCGCCGCGGGCGCGGCGGCGGGCGCGGGCGGGCCGCCGGTGCGGCTACTCCTCGAGCGTCAGCGCGGCCTTCGGGCAGGAGCGCACCGCGTGCCGGACGCGGTCGGCCTCCTCGGCCGGCACGTCCGGCTTGAGGATCTCCAGCTCGTCGTCGTCGTTGAGGTCGAAGACCTCGGGGGCGAGCCCGACGCAGACGCCGTTGGCCTCGCACACCAGCGGGTCGACTCGTACTCTCATCGGCTTCTCCGTTCGCGTTCCCGGATGGGCGGGTGCGGTCCCGGGGAGGTCCGCGCGGCGGCGCGGCCCCGCCGGCCCGGTGCTCGGCGCCCAACCTACCGAACCGGGTTCTGGCGCCGGCCGCCCGCCCGGAAAAGTAGAACACGTTCCAGTATGGTGCGGCAACACCGGGGCGAGACCCGAGTCTCATTCGGTGTCGGATAAGGTGCGCGGATGACCGAAACCCCGTCTGATTTGCGCGAGGCGTCCACCGTCCCGGGGACGACCTCGGCCGCGGACCGCCCGGACGGCCCTCCCGCGATGCCGGCGCACCTGCTGCGCGCCGCCCGCTGCGCCAAGGGCTTCATGCCGGACGACGAGGGCCGCGTCCTCTACGAGACGGCCCTGGAGTACGGGGCCCGGCTCGCCGCCGCGGGGCCGCTGCTGGAGGTCGGCAGCTACTGCGGCAAGTCGGCGATCTACCTCGGCGCCGCCGCCCGGCACGCCGGCACCGTCGTCGTCACCGTCGACCACCACCACGGCTCAGAGGAGAACCAGGCGGGCTGGGAGCACCACGACCCGTCCCTGGTCGACCCCAGCACCGGCCGGATGGACACGCTGCCCGCGTTCCGCAGGACGGTCGGCGCGGCGGGCCTGGAGGACCAGGTCGTCGCCGTCGTCGGGCAGTCCCGGACGGTCTCGGCGTTCTGGCGCACCCCGCTCGCGCTGCTGTTCATCGACGGGGGCCACGCCGAGGAGCACGCGCAGGGCGACTACGAGGGCTGGGCGCCGCACGTCGCGGTCGGCGGCGCGCTGGTGATCCACGACGTCTTCCCCGACCCGAAGGACGGCGGGCAGGCCCCCTACCACGTCTACCTGCGGGCCCTGGCGAGTGGCGCGTTCGAGGAGCGCCGCGTGCAGGGCTCCCTCCGCGTCCTGGAGCGCGTCTCCGGCGCGGACCCGGCCGCCGCGCCCCGGCCCGGCGCCACCACCGGGGCCGCGGACGCCCCCGGGGCCGCAGATGGCGCCGAGGCCACAGACGCCTCATAAGCCGCGTAACGGACGTGGGGGGGGGGGGGGGGCGGCCCGGCCCGGGGGGGGGGCGCCCCCCGGGCCCCCAGCCCGCCGCCGGCGGCGGACG
>NZ_JBEPCJ010000109.1:0-33843 GCF_040299565.1 Spirillospora sp. NPDC000708 | reverse complement strand
CGTCGCCCGCATCCCCGACGGCGCCAGGATCGAGCTGGACGGGCGGTCCGGCACGGTCCGCGTCCTCGGCGCCCCGGCGGGCGCCGCCGCCGGCTGACCCCCGGCACCGCCCGAGAACCCCGCGAAGAAGGAGGAGTCGGCACGTGGAAGAAGGAGCGTTCGGCCAGGCCGCGCAGGAGCGGGCGGCCGCCGAGGTCGAGGCGGAGATCGGCCGGCTGTGCGAGCGGCTCGCCGAGGGCCTGGCGATGGGCCTGGACGAGGGCCGCGAGATGGTCGGCGGCGCGATGGCGGAGTTCCTGGTGGACTTCTTCGAGACCGTCCGTGCCAAGGGCTCGCGCCCCGGGATGCGGGGGATGGTCGCGCTGCCGATGCTCGTCCACGGCGCGGAGACCGGCGACCCGGCGGCCGCCCGGCCGCTCGCCGTCGTCCACCTGCTGTGGTGGGCCGCCGCCCGCTACTTGGACGACCTCACCGACGCGCCCGGCGCCCCGGCGGCCGGCGATACCGCGGTCGCCAAGCGGGTGCTGACGGCGCTGGCGGTCGGTGGCCAGCTGCCCGCCCGGCTCGTCGCCGGCCTGCCGGTGCCCGACGCCGTCCGCTGCGGGCTCGCCGACGAGGTGTCGCGCGCCTGGCTCGACGCGGTGGACGGGCAGTTGCGCGACCTCACCGAGCGGCCGTCCGCCGCCACGCCCGCGTCGGTGCTGCGCGCCTACGCGGGCAAGACCGGCGCGCCGTACGCGATGGCGGCGGCGTCCGCGGCCCGGCTCGCCGGTGCGGGACCCGGCCGGGCCGGCGGCTGGCGCGCGTTCGGCCGCCGGCTCGGCGTCCTCCGCCAGCTCGTCAACGACCAGCGCGACCTGGCGTCGGGGCGGCACGAGGACCTCGCCAACGGCACCGCCACGTACCTGCTCGCGCACCTGCTGTCCGCGCTGCCGGCCGCGCGGCGGCGCGAGGCCCTCGCGCTGCACGCCGGCGCCCGCCACTCGGCGTGCGCGCGCGCCGAGCTGACCGCCTGGATGCTCGACGAGGACGTCCTGGACGGCTACGCCGCGTCCGTCGCGCCGCTCGTCGGGCACGCGCACGACCTGCTCGGCCTTCTCGGCGGGGACCCCGCGCACGTCCGCGAGCTGCACGACCTGGTCGACGAGACGGCCGGGCACCTGCCCGGACTGCGGCTGGCCGTGGCCTGAGAGGAGGACCCCGCATGACTTCGGCCGGCGGACCGCCGGACTTCCTCGCGGCGCAGGGCCCGCGGGTCGCCGCGGCGATCGGCGAGGCGCTCGGCGGCCACCCGGCGCACCAGCCGATCCGGCGCACCGCCGGGCCGCTGTTCGGCGGCCGGGAGGAGACCGCCGCGCGGCTGCTCGCGCTCGTCGCGGCGGGCGGCCCGCTGCCCGCCGACGACCTCGCCCGGTTCCGCGACCTCGGGGCGATGGCGGCGCGGCAGGGCATCCCGCTGCCGGTGCTGTCGGAGGTGTGGGACGCCGCGCTCGCCGCGGCGGCGCGGGCCTGCTGGGCGGCGGCGCCCGCCGGCCGCTTCACCGAGCTGGCCGAGGCGACGGGCCGCGCCGCGCGGCTCGCGGGGCGGGCCCGGGAGGCGTGCATCCAGGGGTACGCGGACGCGCCGCGCGAGGGCGCCCGGTCCCGGCCGCTGCGCCGGCTGCTCGCCGAGACGCTGATCGACGGCGCGCCCGCCGAGGTCATCGCGGAGGCCGCCGGGGTCGCGCTCGCGCCCCGCTACCTGGTGCTGCGGTGCGAGGCGCCCGGCCTCGGCGCGGCCGCCGCCGCGCACTGGGCGCGGGCCCGCGAGCACCTGGAGGCGATCGACGGCGTGCTCCACTCCGGCGACCTCGCCGAGCTGGTCGCGCTGTTCCCGGCGGGGGACCCGGAGCGGGCCGAGGTGGCGGCCGCCGAGTTCGTGGCCGTCCTCGCCACCTGGACGCGGGGGCCGGTGCACGCCGCCGCGTCCTGCCGGAGCGGTCTCGGTGGGATCCCCGACGCGCTGGAGGAGGCGTCCCGGGTGCTGACGGTCGTCAAGGCGATCCCGGACGCCGAGGACCGCCCCTACCGCGCCGACGAGCTGCTCGTCGAGCTGGCGATCCTCGGCCAGCCCGGCATCCGCGAGCGGCTCGCCGCGGTGCTGTCCCCGCTGGACGCCGGCACCGACCTGCGCCGGACCCTGGAGGTGCTGCTCGCCTGCAACCTCGACCGCGAGCGCGCCGCCCGGGAGCTGTGGATCCACCGCCGGACGCTGCACTACCGGCTGGACCGGATCCGGGACCTGTCCGGCATCGACCCGAGCTCCGCGCGCGGCATCCAGCTGTTCCGCGCCGCGCTCACCTCGGCGCGGCTCGCCGGGCTCGAACGCGACGGCCGCCGGGCCGAGGAGGCGTCGCTGCCGCCGCCGCTGAGCGCCTGACCCCTCCGCGGACGCCCCGCCCGCGCACCCTGACCGGAGACCCGCCCGAAATGCCCGACCGGACCCCCGCCCGGAGAGCGATGTTGGACTTCCCCCTGCCGCACCGTCCCGGCGTCCCGCTGGACGGCGGCCACCTGCGCCGGCTGCGCGAGCACCCGATGGCGCCCGTCCGGCTGCCCGGCGGCCACGACGCGCTGCTCGTCACCCGGCACGCCGACGTCCGCACCGTCCTGGCCGGCGACGGCTTCGGCCGCGAGGCGTGGACCGGCGGCACCCTCTTCGCCCGCGACGCCCCGTCCCTGGCCCTCGTCGCCTCCGACCCGCCGACCCACACCCGCCGCCGCCGGGCCGTCCAGGGCCGGTTCACCGCCCGCCGCGCCGAGGCGGACCGCCCGCGCGCGGAGGCCGCCGCCGAACGGCTGCTGGACGGCCTGGAGGCCGCCGGGCCGCCCGCCGACCTCCTCGCCCGCTTCGCCACGCCGCTCCCATACGCGCTCATTCGCGACATGCTCGGCGTCCCGGCCGCCGACCTCGGGAGGCTGCTGCCGTGGGTCAGCGCGCTGATGTCGGCGGGACACGTCCCCGCAGGGGAGGTCGAGGCCGCGCGCGCGGGCATGTTCGGCTACTTCTCCGCCCTTCTCGACGCGCGCCGCGCCGGGATCGCCGCCGGGGACCCCGGCTCCGACCTGCTCACCGAACTGCTGGCGGACCCCGGGCAGCGGCTCACCGCCGAGGAGATCACCGTCTTCGGGCTCGGGCTGTTCATGGCCGGCGGCGAGACCACGTCCAACTTCCTCGCCGCCTGCGTCCTGGAGCTGATCGCGCGCCCGGACGTGGCCGCGTCGCTGCGCGCCGATCCGTCCCGCATCCCGGCGGCGGTCGAGGAGTTCCTGCGCTGGGTGTGGTTCGGCGGCACCGGCGGCAGGCCGCACGTCGTGCTCGCCGGTACGCGCCTGGGCGGGACGGAGGGGCGGCGCGGTGACGTCGTCGTCCCGCTGACCGACGCCGCCAACCGCGACGCGGACGCGTTCGCCGACGCCGACGCGTTCCGCCCGGACCGCTCGCCCAACCCGCACCTCGGCTTCGGGCACGGCCGCCACCTGTGCCTCGGCGCGCCGCACGCCCGGATGGTGCTCCAGGTCGCCCTCGCCGCGCTGCTCCGCCGCCTGGACGGCCTCGATCTGGCGATCGACCCGGCGCGGTTGCGCTGGCGCGACCGGATGTTCGTGCGCGGCGTCTGGGAGCTGCCCGTGACCTGGCGCCCGCGGCGTTGACCGGGAGCGGGGGCGTTGACCGGGAGCGGGGCGTTGACCGGGAGCGCGGCGTCGAGCGGGGGCCGGGCCGGTGCGGTGGCCGGTTGGTGCCGGCGCGTCGGACGGTACATCTCCGGAAGCTACACGCCGGTTCCGTCGCTGGTGTTCGCGGCCGCCTGGGCGTACGGCGTCACGGGGCTGTTCGCCGCGCTCGACCCGCTCGTCACGCGGTGGCGGCCCGGCGCGGGGACGGCGGTCGCCGCGGTCACGGTGTTCGCCGACCTGCTGCTGATGCGGGCGCTGGACGACGTCCGCGACCTCGGCTACGACCGGCGCTTCAACCCCGGACGGCCCCTCGCGTCAGGGGCCGTCCGGGTCCGCGACCTCGGCGTTCTGTACGCCGTCGGGTCACTGGCCGTCCTGGCGCTGAACGCGGTGCGGCCGTGGCAGGTCGCGGTCCTGGGCGTTCAACTGGGCTATGGGGTCATCGTGGTCGCCGCGCACTGCCGGTCGGGACGGCCCTCCGGCGATCGGCTGTTGGTGAACCTGCTGGTCAGCCTGCCGGCGCCCGTCCTGCTGCACGCCTACCTGTACGCCGGGTACCTGCACGCGGCCGGGCACCGCGCCGGACGGCCCGGACTCGTCGCCGTCACCGTGGCCGTCCTCGCGGCCGGGCACGCCGAGCTGGCGAAGAACCTGACCCGGACGCCGCGGCCGGGGGAGCGGACCTACGCCGCCGCGCTCGGGCTCCGGGGAACCGCCGCGCTGGCGCTCGCCGCGCCCGCGCTGTCGGCCGCCCTCCTCGCGGCGCGGTCGGAGGCGCCGCCCGCGTGGACGCCCGCCGCCGTCCTGCCGCTCGCCGTCCCGGCCGTGGCCGGGTACCGGTTCCTGCGCGGCCGGACCCGGTGGCCGCCGGCCGCGCCCGCGCTCCACCTGCTGCTCACCTTCGCCGGGTACGCCGCGCTGGGTCTCGCGAGATGACGCGGCCGGAGGAGGCGCGAGCCGTTGTGCGGGCTCGTCAGGCGAGGCCCATCTCCCGCTTGACGGCCTCGAACTGCACCGCCATCGCCTCCGACAGCGCCTTCGCCCCCGACAGCGGACGCACCATGACGCAGAACTCGTCGATCAGCCCGGAGTCGTCGTGGTGCAGGAAGTCGCAGCCGTGCACCTCGCGGTCGCCGACCCGCGCCTTGAACACCAGCGCGTGGTCCCGCCCGTCGCTGATCTCCCGGACGTAGCGGAAGTCGGTGAACACGCGGGTGACGGCGCGCAGGATCGCCGACACCACCGGGCGGCCGTCATAGGGCGCGAACGCCACCGGGCTGAGGAACCGCACGTCCTCGGCCAGCAGGTCGGGCAGGGCGTCGAGGTCGCCCGTCTCGATGGCCGCGCGGAAAGGGTGCATCGGGCCTGCCTCCATGCCGGGTCTCGTCCCTGCTCGGGTCGGTGCTCGTCGTCCGTGCCGTCGCCGGTGCTCGTCGGTGCTCGTGCCGCCGGCGCGCCGGCCGCCGTCCCGCCGAGCCTAATGTGATCTCCGTCCGGCGGGCGTGGCGGGGGGCACGCCGACCTGACCGACGTGACTCCTTTTTCTCATCCCTCCGCCTCTATCGGTAAATTTCGTTCTTCGCGGAGAGTGATGCTGGTCTCATTCTCCGTCGCGGTTCCCCGTACGGGAATGAAACCGGCCCCTCATCGTCTTGATCACGGGGTGCGCCGCCGCCCGTAGCGCGGCGCCCACCCCGCCGCACGGACCGATCCATCCTCCCGGAGGCGTACCAGCGTGTCCCAGCCCGCCACCGCCCAGCACCCGCGCACGGCCGCCCCCGCCGGCACCGCGGCCGCCGGCCGCGAACCCGACCTCGGCCTGCCCGCCGAGCGCGGGTCCGGCCTGCTGATCGCCGTCCTGGCGTTCGCCGGCATCGTCGTCGCGGTCATGCAGACCCTGCTGATCCCGGTCATCGGGCAGCTGCCGCAGCTGCTGCACACCTCGCTGTCGAACGCGACGTGGGCGATGACCGCCACGCTGCTGTCCGGCGCCGTCGCCACCCCGATCATGGGACGGCTCGGCGACCTGTACGGCAAGAAGCGGATGACGCTCGTCAGCATCGGCACCGTCGTCGTCGGCTCGCTGGTCGCGGCGGTCAGCTCGCAGCTGCTGCTGGTCGTCGCCGGCCGCGCGATCCAGGGCTTCGCGATGGGCGCGATCCCGCTCGGCATCGGCCTGATGCGCGACTCGCTGCCCAGGGAGCGGCTCGGCTCGGCGCTGGCGCTGATGAGCTCCTCGATCGGCGTCGGCGGCGCGCTCGGCCTTCCGGTGGCGGCCTACATCGCCCAGCACTTCAGCTGGCACATGCTCTTCTACGGCGCCGCCGCGCTCGGCGCCGTGTCGTTCGCGCTGGTGGCGTTCGCCGTCCCCGAGTCGAAGGTGCGGGCGAAGGGACGCTTCGACATCGCCGGGACGGTCGGGCTCACCGCCGGGCTGCTGGCCGTGCTGCTGCCGATCACCAAGGGCGGCGACTGGGGCTGGACGAGCCCCCGCACCCTCGGGCTCGGCGCGGCCGGCGTCGTGATCCTCGTGCTCTGGGGCGTGGTGGAGCTGCGGCTGCGCGACCCGCTGATCGACCTGCGCACCACCGCGCGCCGCCAGGTGCTGCTCACCAACCTCGCCGCGATCACCGTCGGCGTCTCGTTCTACGCCATGTCGCTGGTGCTGCCGCAGCTGCTGGAGCTGCCGAAGGCGACCGGGTACGGCCTCGGGCAGTCGCTGCTGGTCGCCGGGCTCACCGTGGCCCCGATGGGCATCGCGATGATGCTGGTCTCGCCGCTGTCGGCGCGCGTCTCGGCCGCGTTCGGCGCCAAGACCTCGCTCATCCTCGGCATGATCGTGATCGGCGGCGGCTACGGCGCGGCACAGGGCCTGATGGGCGCGGTGTGGCAGGTCGCGCTGATCTCCACGATCGTCGGCGCCGGCATCGGGCTCGCCTACTCGGCGCTCCCCACGCTCATCCTCGGCGCCGTCGACCCGTCCGAGAGCGGGGCGGCCAACGGCGTGAACACGCTGATGCGCTCCATCGGCACCTCGGTGTCCAGCGCGCTCCTCGGCACCGTCCTCGCCCGCAACACGCTCCACTTCGGCGGCGCCGAGGTGCCGGACATGACCGGCTTCCGGATCTCGTTCGCCATCGCGACCGGCGCCATCGCGGTCGGCGTCCTGCTCGCGGCGTTCCTGCCGTCCGGCCGCCGCGCGGTGCGGCACGCCGGGCGCCCGGCTCAGGCGCCCGCGCCCGCCGCGGCCGAGGTTCCGGCCGCGGCCGCGGGTCCGGTGGAGAGCCCGGCCGTGCCGTCCGCCGAGAGCGAGACGCCCGCCGCGGCCGAGCCGTCCCCTGCTGGCGAGGGCCCGGCGGTGCGCGGACGGGTGCTGCGCCCCGACGGGACGCCGCTCTCCGGCGCCACCGTCACCCTGATCGACGCGAGCGGCCGCCAGCTCGGCGTGGTCGCCACCGGTGACGACGGCCGGTACGCGGTCGCCGCGCCCGCGCCCGGCGGCTACGTGCTCGTCGGGTCGGCGCCGGGCCACCAGCCCGAGGCGGCCACCGTCGCCGTGCTCGACGGCCCCGCCGCCGCCGACCTCGTGCTGGGCGGCATCGGCGGCGTGGCCGGCACGGTCCGCGACGAGGCGGGCGCGCCCGTCGCCGGGGCCGTCGCGGTCGCCACCGACCAGCGCGGCGAGGTCGTCGCCTCCGCCACCACCGGAGCGGACGGCGCGTTCGCGCTGGCCGACCTCGCGCCCGGCGGCTACACGCTGACGGTGAGCGCGGCCGGGCGCAGGCCCGCCGCCCGCCCCGTGCGGGTCGAGGGCGGCGATCCGGCTCCGGTGGAGATCGAGCTGCCCGCCGGACCCGCGCTGCGCGGCACGATCCGCGGCCGCGGCGGCGAGGCGCTCGGCGACGCGCACGTGTCGCTGGTCGACCAGGCCGGGAACGTCGTCGCCACCGCACGCACCGGCCCGGACGGCGCCTACGCGTTCGAGGGCCTCGCCCCCGAGGACTACACCGTCGTCGCGTCCGGATACCCGCCGGTCGCGGTGCCGCTCGACCTGTCCGGCGCCGGGCGCGACGACCTCGACATCGCGCTCACCCACCGCCGGGGCGAGTAGCCGCCCGCGGGGGGCGGGCGGCCGCTCGCGGGGCGGGTGCGGCCCGGCGCGTCAGGCGCCGGGCTGCACCAGCACCTTGATGGCGCCGTCCTGCTTCTTCTGGAACATCTCGTACGCCTCCGGCGCCTTCTCCAGCGGCACGCGGTGGGTGGCGAGGTCCATGACGCCGAGCGGGTCGGCGTCGTCGGTGACCAGGGGCATGAGGTCGTCGATCCAGCGCTTGACGTGCGCCTGCCCCATCCGCAGCGCGATGCCCTTGTCGAACATCTGCAGCATCGGCAGCGGGTCGGTCATGCCGCCGTACACGCCGCTCAGCGAGATCGTCCCGCCCCGGCGCACCACCTCGATCGCCGTCAGGAACGCCGCGAGCCGGTCCACGCCGACCCGCTGCATCAGCGGCGCGGCGCTGTTGCCCGGCATCAGCCCGGTCAGCGTCTGGGCCAGCTTCGCGCCCGGCGAGCCGTGCGCCTCCATCCCGACCGCGTCGATCACCGAGTCGGTGCCGCGCCCGCCGGTGATCTGCCGGACCGCGTCCGGCACGTCGTCGGCGGCGTCGGCGTCGATCACCTCGATCCCGTGCCGGCGGGCCATCTCCAGCCGCTCCGGGACGAGGTCGACGCCGATGACCCGGTGGCCGAGATGGCGGGCGATCCGCGCCGACATCTGGCCGATCGGGCCGAGCCCGAGCACCGTCACCGAGCCGCCCTCGGGGATCTCCGCCCACTGCACCGCCTGCCACGCCGTCGGCAGCACGTCCGACAGGTAGACGAACCGCTCGTCCGGCGGCCCCTCCGGCACCTTGATCGGGCCGAAATGCGCCTGCGGCACCCGCAGGTACTCCGCCTGCCCGCCCGGGACCTGCCCGTACAGCCGCGTGTAGCCGAACAGCGCCGCGCCCATGTTGCTCTCGCGGACCTGCGTCGTCTCGCACTGCGCGAACAGCTTCAGCTCGCACATGTGGCAGCGGCCGCAGGAGATGTTGAACGGGATGACCACCCGGTCGCCCGGCTTGACGTGCTTCACGTCCGGGCCGGTCTCCTCGACGATCCCCATCGGCTCGTGGCCCAGCACGTCCCCCTCGCTCATGAACGGCCCCAGCACCTCGTACAGGTGCAGGTCCGAACCGCAGATGCCGGACGAGGTGACCCGGATGACCGCGTCGTCCGGTTCCTTGATCGTCGGGTCGGGGACGTCCTCGACGCGGACGTCGCGCTTGCCGTGCCAGGTGAGGGCCTTCATGTGTTCCTCCTAGAGCGGGTCTAGGGCGGCAACTACCCGGCGCACCGGGGTGAAACGCGGGCGGCAGGGCGCCCCTGACTGGACGGGTAAAACGCGGGTAATCCAAGTCCATGAACCCCCTCACGGACAGCGCCGGCGACAGCGACACCGACACCGATACCGCCCAGGGCGGCCGACTGCGCCTGGGCGTCCTCGACATCGGCTCCAACTCGGCCCACCTGCGCATCGCCGACCTCAGCCCCGGAGAGGCCCCCGCGCCCGTGCGGTCGGTGAAGAGCGCCGTGCGACTGGCCGAGTCGACCGACCGGCACGGCGTGATCGGGCGCCCCGCCGTCGGGCGGCTGATCGGCGCGGTCCGCGAGGCGTCCGCCGCCGCGTCCGCCGCCGGGGTGGGGGAGCTGCTGCCGCTCGCCACGTCCGCGCTGCGCGACGCCGCCAACCGCGACGACGTCACCGCCGAGGTCCGCGCGGCGACCGGTGTCACGCTCGGGTTCCTGTCCGGCGAGCAGGAGGCGCGGCTGACGTTCCTGGCCGTGCGGCGCTGGTACGGCTGGTCGGCGGGGCCGCTGCTGCTCGCCGACATCGGCGGCGGGTCGCTCGAACTGGCCTACGGGGCGGGGGACGGGCCCGAGATCGCGCTGTCGCTCCCGCTCGGCGCGGGCCGGCTCACCCGGCACCACCTGCAGGGCCGGCCGCCGGTCCGCAAGCGCACCCGCAAGGCGCTGCGCGCGCACGTGCGGTCCGTGCTGAAGGAGGCGACGACCGAGATCGTCGAACGGCCCGCGCCGGTCCGGGCCGTCGCGACGTCCAAGACGTTCACCCAGCTGGCCCGGCTGTGCGGCGCGCCGAAGGCCAAGGCCGGGCCGTACGCGCCGCGCCGCCTCGAACGCGCGGACCTGCACGGCTGGATCCCGACGCTGGCGAAGCTGCCCGACGAGGAGCGCGCGAGGCTGCGCGGGGTGAAGGCGTCGCGGGCGCACCAGATCCTGGCCGGCGCGATCGTCGCCGAGGCGGTCATGGACGTCCTCGGGCTCGACGGGCTGGACGTGTGCCCGTGGGCGCTGCGCGAGGGCCTCTTCCTGGAGCGCCTCGACGCCCTGGCCGCCGGGCGCCCGGCCGGACCGTCGTTCGGGAGTTGCGAGGCCATCGTCCCGTGAACATGCGGGACGTACATCTGTGGTCCGTGTGTCTTGACAGCACTCGAATGAGCCGTACACGCTTGTTCCGTTAATTTGCGGTACATAGATCGGCGATATGGTGCCCGGCAGGGCATCTCGGGAGGAGCGTGTGCGATGAGGGCTCCCGGCAACGCCGTCGAACCGGACCTCGGCCGCGACGCCCGCGTGCGGCGCGTCCTCGGCGGCGCGCTGCGCGACGCCGTCCCCGCGATCGTCGCGGAGACCGTCGAGGAGGTGCGGCGCGAGGTCCCCGAGTACGCCGCCCCCGCCTGCCGGGACGCGCTGGAGTTCGCCGCCGGATGCGCGATCGGCGCGTTCGCCGGCCTCGTCGAGCGGCCCGGCCCGCCGCCGGAGGACCTCCTCGCCTTCTTCCGCCGGGTCGGCGCCGCCGAGGTGCAGGAGGGCCGCGCCGCGAGCGCCCTGCAGAACGCGGCGAACGTCGCGACCCGCGTCGCCGTCCGGCACCTGTCCCGGGTCGCCGACGGGCTGGACGCCGAGGTGCCGCCCGGCCTGTACGGGCAGGTCGTCTCCGCGCTCTTCCCCTTCCTGAACCGGCTGACGGCCGCCGTCGCGCAGGGCCGCGCCGAGGCGGCGCGCGACCCGGCGGCGCTGCTGCTGCGCCGCCGCCGCGCGCTCCTCGACGCGCTGCTCGCCCGCCCCGGGACCGAGCCGCGGCGCATCGCCGCCCTCGCGCAGGAGGCGCGGTGGCCGGTGCCGCGCCGCGCCGCCGCCGTCGCGCTCGCCCCCGGGACGGGCCCGGCCCGGCCCCGCTCCCTCCCGCCGCAGGTGCTGGACGGCCGGCACCTCGCCGAGCCGTGCCTGATCGTCCCCGACCCGCGGGACCCGGTGCACCGCCGGACGCTGGAGCCGCTCCTGGCCGGCCTGGCGGCGGCCGTCGGCCCCGCCGTCGAACCGGCCGCGCTCGGCCGGTCGCTGGGCTGGGCGCGGCAGGCGCTCGCCCTGGCGGTGGCCGGCGCGCTCGACGACGGGCCCTCCGGCGCGCCGCCCCGCGAAGGGCCGATCATCGCCGCCGAGCACGCGCCCACCCTCGTGGTGCTGCGCCACCGCGACCTCGTCGAGCATTCCGCGCGGCGCCGGCTGAATCCGCTGCTGCGGCTCCGGCCGAATCGCCGCACGCAGTATGCGCGGACGCTCCAAGCGGTGCTGGAATGCGGATTCAACGCCTCCGCCGCGGCGGCCCGGCTGCACGTCCACCCGCAGACCGTCCGGCTCCGGTTGCGCAAACTCGACGAATTGTTCGGCCCCGAGATCCACGACCCGTCCCTGCACGTCGAACTGCTGATGGCGCTGCGCCTCTGGCTCGCGACGACCCGCCCCGACGGCCAGCCCGACTGGTTCGAGAACGGCCTCGAGAGCCAGCGCGCATAAACCTTCGAATGGGTGAGTACCGCCCCTCGCGATTCCGTCTCCGGTGCAGTTATCCGGCGGTCGCGGAACTGGAATCGTCGGACCGGTGAAAGCGCCGATTCGACCGGAGGGGAACGCCATGAGCGAGACCGTGCCCGACCTCGGGGACACCGAGCAGCTGAAGGCGATGCTGGAGGACGTCGCCTCGCCCGAGCAGCTCCGCGCGCTGCTGGACGCGCCCGGCGTGGACGACGAGACGATCGACGGCTTCATCGCGGCCGTCGGCGCGGAGGACGTCCTGGACAAGGTGTTCGGCCTGATGGGCGAGCACTTCGTCGCCGAGCGCGCCGGGAACGACGGCGGCGTGGTCCGCTGGGACGTCACCGCGCCCGGCGGGACGCTGTCCTACGGCCTGTCGATCCGCGACGGCGCCGCCATCGGCGAGCGCGGCGCGCCGGCCGGCCCGAAGGTCACGCTCACGCTGTCGGCGCCGACGCTGCTGCGGCTGTGCGCGGGCCGGCTGAACGGCGTGGAGGGCTTCATGACCGGCAGGATCAAGCTGTCCGGCGACATGATGTTCGGCGCCAAGCTGCCCGGCTGGTTCGACTACTGACCGGCCCCGCCCGCCGCTCCGGCTCCGCGCCCGGCCTCCGGGCGCGGGGCCGTCCGCGTGCGGCGGGCGTCCGGCGCCGGAGGAGTGAGGCCCATGCTCTCGATCTGCCGGGCGAACTCGGCCTGGATCTCGGCGTGCAGCGAGCGGGCCAGCAGCCCCTGCACCGCCTGCATGCCGATCGGCCGGAGCCGGCGGATCACCTCGCCGACCTCGCGGACGTCCCGGTCGCCGGACCGCGCGTCCAGCCCGGCGTGCTCCACGGTCAGCCGGACGAACTGGCGGGCGATGGCGTCCACGTCGCCGCGCAGCCGGCCGGCGATCTCGAAGACGGCCTCCAGCTCGATGCCCGCCTCGACGAGCTCCGCGCCGACCTCCAGCAGCCGCGGGCTCGGCACCTCGTACTCCTCGCCCGTCCACCGGATGAACTCCAGCTCCTCCGCCCGCCCCAGCTTCGGATAGTCGGCGGGCGTCTTGCCCTTGAGCGCGTCCTCCGGGATCTCCGGGTAGAACCGCCGCACGACCTGCGCGAGCGTCATCCGCGCCGGCTCCTCGTCCGACCACGGGTCGTGGATGACCCGCTCCAGGCCGAGCAGGTCGGCGAGGTTGTGGCCGCGCTCCCACGCCGACAGCATCTCGCCGATGCTGGCCAGCGTGTAGCCGCGGTCCTTGAGCCGGGCGATGAGGTGGATCCGCGCCAGGTGGCTGTCGTCGTAGAAGCCGACCCTGCCCTTCATCCGGGGCGGCGGGAGCAGGCCGCGCTCCTGGAAGCCGCGCACGTGCCGGACCGTGGTGCCGGCCGCGCGCGCCAGGTCGTCGATTCGGAAGTCAGCCATGCCCGTCTCTTCGAGTCGGCGGTCGAGCCCCTCATCGTACTCACAAACGCTGGCGCGGTTATCCGCGGTCCATTGAGTCATGGACCGCGGATCCACGGCACATCGCGCGCGGTCGAGGCGGGTCAGCCGAGCGCGACCACGGCCTCGGCGGTGTAGGTCAGGAACGTGAACGTCTCCTGGAGGTAGAGCCGGACGCTCGTCGCGTCGTGGGACTCGTAGCCGACCGACAGGTCCTGCCCGACGCGCAGCTCGAAGTCGCCGCCCCGGGTGGACAGCAGGAACGCGCCGGTGATCGCGGGCGCCCAGACGATGTCGCCGCTGACCAGCCGGGCCAGGTGCTCGTGGATCGGGTAGCCGTGGTCGGAGGTCTCGTTCACCGCCGTGTAGGCGTCCGCGCTGAGCGCCAGCGAGTACGGGCCGTCCACGCCCGCCAGCCGCAGCGCCGTCACCGCCCGCGCGACCGCGTTCGGGTACTCGCGCGGCTCGTCCGGCAGCGCGATCGCCGGGTTGGCGGACGCGGCGCGCAGCCCCTCGATCCCGGCCGCGGCGTACCCCTCGAAGATCGCGCGGTCCTCGGCGCGGGCGATCAGCCGGGCGGCGTCCTTCGCGGGCTGCCAGTCCGGGTCTTTCGCGCCGCGCTCCACGTCGTCGACGTCCCGCCGGTCCACGGTGAACGGCACCCGCAGCTCCACCAGCGGGCGCGCCCGCCGCACGTGCGCCGCCACGCCCTCGGCGGGCGCGTCGATCGGGTCGAGGTGCCCGGTGGTGACGGCCGCGAGCGCCACGCCGCCCGGCTCCGGCACGTCCACCAGCCGCCGCCCGGCGAGGTTGCGGGTGACGGTGCGGCGGATCTCCGCCTCCAGGTCGTCCCACGCGGCGGCGGAGATCGGGGCCAGTTCGCGGTGCAGGTTGTTCAAGGTGCGCTCCTCTTCAGGTCGCCGATGCCCAGGGATCCGTCGTCGCTGGGAAGCGGGGGCGGGTCGTCGAGAAAGTCGGCCGTCGGGACGTGGAACAGGGTCCCGGTCACGGCGGTCGAGAAGTCGAGCAGCCGGTCGTGGACGCCGGGCGGGTCGCCGAGGAACATGTTCCGCAGCATCTGCTCGGTGACCTCCGGGGTGGCGGAGTAGCCGATGAAGTAGGTGCCGAACTCGCCGTCGCGCAGGTTCCCGAACGGCATGTTGTCGCGCAGGATCTCGCGCTCCTCGCCGTCCGGGCCCGTGATCGAGGTGAGCGCGACGTGCGCGCCGGGGGCCTTCATCCCGTCGGGGATCTCGATGTCGGACAGCTTGCGGCGGCCGACCGCGTCCTCCTGCTGCTCGACCGTGAGAGCGTTCCACGCCCGCATGTCGTGCAGGTACTTCTGGACGATCACGTAGCTGCCGCCGGCGAACGCCGGGTCCTCGTCGCCGATGACGACGGCGGCGCGGGCGTCCTCGCCGGTCGGGTTCTCGGTGCCGTCGACGAAGCCGAGCAGGTCGCGCTGCTCGAAGTAGCGGAAGCCGTGCACCTCGTCCCGGACGGTGACGGCCCCCGCCAGCCGCTCCATGATCTGCGCGGCCAGCTCGAAGCAGAGGTCCATCTGGTGCGCGCGGATGTGGAACAGCAGGTCGCCGGGCGTGGCCGGGGCGGTGTGCACGTCGCCGCGCAGCTCGGCGAACGGGTGCAGCTCCGCGGGGCGCGGGCCGGAGAACAGCCGGTCCCAGGCGTCCGAGCCGATGCCGGTGACGCAGGTCAGGCCGCCGCCCGGCACCCGGAAGCCGACCGCGCGGACGAGCCCGGCCAGGTCGGGGAGCAGCTCGGCGACCACGGGCTCGCCGCCGGGGTCGACGGTCACCACGAGGAAGATCGCCGAGCCGGTCAGCGGCCCGAGCACCTGCTGGGACGCGCCGGCGCGGGGGGCGCTCACCGGCGGGCCCGCGCGGGCCGGGATGGGCGTGTCATGACCGACTCCTGACGTGGTCGCGGTCTGCGGCTCACCATTATCCGGTGCGGGTCGGGCGAGCCGTACGGCAGGTGTCTGCATTATCCATGTTTGTCCTGTGACCTGCGGGAAGGGCGGACGGGAACAGGCCCCGCGAGGGAGGAGCAGAGCCATGAGGGCAGTGGTCTGGCACGACGTCGGCGAGATCAGCCTGGACGAGGTGCCCGACCCGGCCGTCCGCGACCCCGAGGACGCGGTCGTCCGGATCACCGCCAGCGCGATCTGCGGGACGGACCTGCACTTCGTCAGGGGCACGATGCCCGGCATGGAGCCGGGCACGGTCCTCGGCCACGAGGCCGTCGGCGTGGTCGAGGAGGTCGGGCGGGACGTCCGCAACTTCGTGCCCGGCGACCGCGTCGTCATCCCGTCCACGATCGGCTGCGGCCGGTGCTCGTACTGCCGCGCCGGGTACTACGCCCAGTGCGACGTCGCCAACCCGAACGGCCCGTCCGCCGGCTCGTCGTTCTACGGCGGACCCCGGTCGACCGGCCCGTTCGACGGCCTCCAGGCCGAGTACGCGCGCGTCCCGTACGCGCACACCAACCTCGTCGCCATCCCGCCCGGCGTCACCGACGAGCAGGCGCTGATGGTCAGCGACATCCTGCCGACCGGCTGGTTCGGCGCGCGGCTCGCCGAGGTCGGGCCCGGCGACACCGTCGCGGTGCTCGGCGCGGGCCCGGTCGGGCAGCTCGCCGTGCTGTCGGCGCGGATCCAGGGCGCCGGCCGGGTGTTCGTCGTGGACGGGCACGCCGACCGGCTGGAGACGGCCCGGCTGCAGAACGCCGAGACCATCGACTTCAACACCGAGGACCCGGTCGCGGCCGTCACCGACATGACCGGCGGCATCGGCGCGGACCGCGTGATCGACGCGGTCGGCGTGGACGCGGAGAGCCCCGCCAGCGGCCCCGCCGCCGAGGCGATCACCAAGGAGGAGCGGCGCGAGTTCGAGCGCGAGCAGGCGCAGGCCGCGCCGCGCACCGGCCAGCACGGCGCGCAGTGGCGCCCCGGCGACGCGCCCGGCGAGGCGCTCCGCTGGGCGGTGGACATGGTCGCCAAGGCCGGCACCATCGGGATCGTCGGGGTCTACCCGCCGCACTTCACCAGCTTCCCGCTGGGCCTGGCGATGAACCGGAACCTGACCGTCAAGGCGGGCAACTGCAACCACCGCCGGTACGTGCCGGGGCTGCTCAGCCGCATCGCCAAGGGCGGCGCCGACCCGACCACGATCCTCACCCAGCAGGCCCGCCTGCCCGGGGTCATCGAGGCCTACGAGGCGTTCGACCGGCGCGAGCCCGGCTGGACGAAGGTGGCGCTGGAGGTCGCCGGATGACGGTCGGCCGCGACAGGGGGGAGCACACCATGAAGATCGCCGACACGAGACGGGTCGAGCAGCTGCTGGGGGACCTCGCCTTCCCGGCCAGCAAGGAGAGGATCGTCGAGCACGCGCACGCCGAGCGCCCGCTGAGCGAGGAGGAGCGGGTGCTGTCGTCGCTGCCGCTCGGCACCTACGGCAGCGCGGCGGAGGTGCTGCGCTCGCTGCCGGTCGACCCCGACCCGGACCGCACCCCGGCGGAGCAGGCCTACCAGCGGCGGCACCACAACAAGCCGGGCCTCGCCGAGCACATGCGCGACACCGAGCGCCCGCCCGTCCAGGACGAGCTCGGCGACGAGGGCCCTCACTGGCACCCCTGACCCGCCGCCCGTGAGCCGCCGCCACCGCCACCGCGCGACGGCCCGGTAAGGCACCGCGCCCGCGCTCACCGGGCGGCGCTCACCGGTCGGCGCTCACCGGCCCGCGCTCACCGGCCGGCGCTCACCGGCCCGCACCAGGCCCGCGCGAGGACCAGGCGTGCGCGCCCGCGCGGGCCTGGTGCGGGCGCGCGTTTGAAGGGTCTTTCCCCGGTCACTACCAGCCGTTGGTAGTGACGAGGAGGGGAGCCCGGATGACGGCTGTGGATGGCCCGCCGGACACCAGCGCTGCGGACGCGCTGGCGCGCCACCGCAAGGGGATCAGGATCGGCGACGTTCTCGCCACCACCGACCACAAGGTGGTCGGCTACCTGTACCTCGGAACGTCGTTCGCGATGTTCCTGATCGCCGGGCTGATGGCGATGCTGATGCGGGCCGAGCTGATGCGGCCGGGCATGCAGGTGATGAACGACCTGCAGTACAACCAGCTGTTCACCATCCACGGCACCATCATGCTGCTGCTGTTCGCGACGCCGCTGTTCGCGGGGTTCGCGAACGTCATCGTGCCGCTGCAGATCGGCGCGCCGGACGTGGCGTTCCCCCGCCTCAACACGCTCAGCTACTACCTGTTCCTGTTCGGCGCGATCATGGTGCTGGCGGGCTTCCTGATGCCGGGCGGCGCGGCGGCGTTCGGCTGGTTCTCCTATTCGCCGCTCTCGTCCTCGACGTACTCGCCGGGGCTCGGCGGCGACATGTGGGTGATGGGGCTGGTCGTCTCCGGGTTCGGGACGATCCTCACCTCGGTGAACCTGATGACGACGATCATCGGGATGCGGGCCCCCGGCATGGTGGTGTTCCGGATGCCGATCTTCACCTGGAACACGCTGCTGACCAGCGTGATGGTGCTGATCGCCTTCCCGGTGCTGACGGCGGCGCTGTTCGCGCTGGAGGCCGACCGCAAGCTCGGCGCGCACATCTATGACGGTGCGAACGGGGGCGCGCTGCTGTGGCAGCACCTGTTCTGGTTCTTCGGCCATCCCGAGGTGTACATCGTGGCGCTGCCGTTCTTCGGCATCGTCACCGAGATCATCCCGGTCTTCTCGCGGAAACCCGTCTTCGGGTACCTCGGCATGGTGTGCGCGACCATCGCGATCACCGGGCTGTCGATGACCGTCTGGGCGCACCACATGTTCGCCACCGGGCAGGTGCTGCTGCCGTTCTTCTCCATGACGTCGTTCATGATCGCGGTGCCGACCGGCATCAAGTTCTTCAACTGGGTCGGCACCCTGTGGAAGGGGCGGCTCACCTTCGAGGCGCCGATGCTGTGGGCGATCGGTTTCCTCGTGACGTTCCTGTTCGGCGGCCTCACCGGGGTGATCCTCGCGTCACCGCCGATGGACTTCCACCTCACCGACTCCTATTTCGTCGTCGCCCATTTCCATTACGTGCTGTTCGGCACCGTGGTGTTCGCGATGTTCGGCGGGTTCTACTTCTGGTGGCCGAAGATGACCGGCAAGATGCTCGACGAGACCTGGGGCAAGATCCATTTCTGGACGCTGTTCGTCGGCTTCCACACCACCTTCCTCGTCCAGCACTGGCTCGGCGCCGAAGGCATGCCGCGCCGCGTCGCGGACTACCCGAAGCAGTTCGCGACGCTGAACCTCGTGTCGTCGATCGGCTCGTTCATCCTCGGCGCGTCCACCTTCGCGTTCCTGTGGAACATCTACCGGACGCACCGCCGCGCCCGGCCGGTCGAGACCGACGATCCGTGGGGCCACGGCGCCTCGCTGGAATGGGCGACCTCGTGCCCGCCGCCCCGCCACAACTTCACGACGATGCCGCGCATCCGTTCCTACCGGCCGGCGTTCGACCTGCACTTCCCGCCGAAGGAGCCTCCGCAGGAGTCCGAGCCGGCGCTCCCGCAGCCCCCCGCCGGCTCCTGAACGAAGCCCGGCGCGACCCCCTGAAGGCCCATGAACGGCGCCGGGGCCTCCGGGTCAGGAGCCTTCCTTCTTCTCCTTCTCCACGGCGCCGTCGCGCTTGAGGTCGCCCTGCCCGCCGCCGTGCGACTCGGTCTGGTAGTTGAGGTAGAACCGGTTGGTGCGGGTCCGGACCTGCGTGCGGACGCGGCCGGGCGTCGGCAGCGGGATGATGTGGTGCGGGTAGGCCGCGACCAGCTCGCGGGGCTGCCGGGTCCGCAGGATGGCCGCCTCCTCCGGCGCGGACCGCTCGTGCCGCTCGACGTACCCGCCCTCCGGCGTCAGCGAGATCAGCCCGCTCTCCACGCCCTCCTCGCGTTTCTGCAGGTCACGGCGTTGCAGGCTGAGGCAGACGCGGCGGGCGACGACGAACGCGAGCACCGGGAAGACGAAGAACCCGACGCGGAAGAACCACGTCGTCCAGAACAGCGGGATCTCGAAGGCGTTGGAGAGGATGTCGTTTCCGCCGGCCGCCCACAGGTTGCCGTACCAGGCGATGACGCCGGCGCCGATCGCCGTGCGGGTCGCGGCGTTGCGCGGGCGGTCGAGCAGATGGTGGATGCGTTCGTCGCCGGTCGCCCATCTCTCGAAGAACGGGTACAGGCCGATGAGGGTGAAGAACACGCCGGGCAGGACGACGGCGGGCAGCAGCACGTTCCAGCCGATGGTGTGCCCGGCGACGGTCGTCGAGAGCGGCCCCATGATGCGCAGCGAGCCTTCGAGGAAGGCGATGTACCAGTCGGGCTGCGACCCGAACGACACCTGGTCCGGATCGTAGGGCCCGTACAGCCAGACCGGGTTGATCTGCGCGAACGTCGCCAGGGCGGCCAGGAACCCGAAGGTGTAGAGGAAGTAGGCGCCGCTCTGCGCCATGAAGCTCGGGAAGGTCGGCTCGCCCTGCACCGCCTGCTCGCGGCGCCCCTTGCCGGGCCACTGGGTGTGCGTCTGGTGCCAGAGGATCATCAGGTGCGCGGTGATGAGCGCGAGCAGGATCGCGGGGATCAGCAGGATGTGCACGGTGAACAGCCGCGGGACGAAGCTCTCGCTCGCCGGGAACTCGCCGCCGAACATCCAGAGCATCAGGTACGTGCCGACGACCGGGATCGAGAGCACGATGCCCTCGGCGATGCGCAGCCCGGTGCCCGACAGCAGGTCGTCGGGCAGGGAGTAGCCGGCGAACCCCTCCAGGACCGCCAGCGTGAACAGGGTGACCCCGATCACCCAGTTGATCTCGCGCGGCTTGCGGAACGCGCCGGTGAAGAAGATCCGCAGCAGGTGGACGCAGATCGCCGCGAGGAACAGGTTCGCGGCCCAGTGGTGGATCTGCCGCATCAGCAGCCCGCCGCGCACGTCGAACGACAGGTCCAGCGTCGACGCGTACGCATCGCTCATCTTCACGCCGCGCAGCTGGGAGTAGGAGCCGTTGTAGACGATCTCCGCGCCGCTCGGCCGGAAGAACAGGGTGAGGTAGACGCCGGTGAGGATGAGGACGATGAAGGAGTAGAGCGCGATCTCGCCGAGCAGGAACGTCCAGTGCTTGGGGAACGCCTTGCCGAGGTTGGTGCGCAGGAAGGTGGTCGACCCGAGCCGGTCGTTCACGCCGTAGACCAGCTTCCAGCCCGCCGGCATCCGCTGCTTCCCCCCGCCCCGGCCCCGCCCCGCCATCGCACTCCTCCTGATCAAGCGGACTGTCCGCTGGGCGGGTACCCGAGGGGGCGGGCCACAAACGGCGAGGCCGGGGGCTCAGCCGTCCCGGTACAGCTCGGTGAGCAGCTCGACGGCGTGCCGGGCGGCGGGGTGCGGGTCGTCGTGCCACCACGCGAGGCGGACGGCGATGGGCGCGGCGTCGCGCAGCGGCCGGTAGACGACGCCGGGCCGCCGGTACTGGTCGACGGTGCTGCGGGCCGTGACGCCGACGCAGCCGCCGGCCGCGACGGCGGCGAGCCAGTCGTCGATGTCGGCGGTGTGCCGGGTCGCGGGCCGGGTGTCGGGCGGCCACAGGTCCACGGTGGTGGTGCCGGTGCGGCGGTCGACGAGCAGGGTGCGGCCGGCGATGTCGGCCAGCCGGATCGAGCGGCGCCGCGCCCACGGGTCGTCCGCCGCCATCGCGCAGTACCGGGGTTCGAGGCCGACGACCACGGAGTCGAAGCGGCGCGGGTCGGGGTCGACGCGAACCACGGCGATGTCGCAGGCGCCCTCGGCGAGCCCGCCGGTCGCGGTGTTGGTGCGGACGAGCCGCAGGTCGATGTGGGGCCAGCGGCGCGGCCAGAGCCGCTGGAAGGCGACGGTGTGCCGGCCCATCGCGGACCACGCGTACCCGATCCGCAGCCGGGCGTGCCCGCTCGTCGCCTCCGCCACCAGGTCGTCGGCCTCGGCGAGCAGCCGCCGGGCCCGCGCGAGGACGCGGACGCCGGTGGCGGTCGGGGTCACGCTGCGGCTGGTGCGGCGCAGCAGCCGGACGTCGAGGGCCCGTTCCAGGGACGCGAGGGTCCGCGACACGGCCGCCTGCGAGACGCCGAGCTCGATCGCGGCGTCGGTGAACGTGCCCGCGTCCGCGATGGCGACGAGGACCCTCAGCTGCCGGAGCTCCACATCCATGACTCAAGCGTATAGATGGCCTCTCGCATGCATTTTGCGCAACCGTCGGGCCGCCGCATGCTCGGGGCATGGAGACCGGCGGCTCGGTGGAGACCAGGACGGAACCGCGGCGCGACGTCCGGGCCGGAGGCGCGCGCGGCCGCCTCGCCGGGGTCGCGATGATGCTGGGCAGCGCCGCGTCCAACCAGACCGGCGCGGCGGTCGGCGCGCTGGCGTTCCCGGTCGTCGGGCCCGCCGGGGTGGTGGCGGTGCGGCAGTGGGTCGCGGCGGCCGTCCTCCTCGCGGTCGGGCGTCCCCGCCTGCGCTCCTTCACGGCCGCGCAGTGGCGGCCGGTGCTGGCGCTCGCGGCGGTCTTCGCCACGATGAACCTCTCGCTCTACACCGCGGTCGGGCGCGTGGGCCTCGGCCTGGCCGTCACCTTGGAGTTCCTCGGGCCGCTGTCCGTCGCGCTGGCGAGCTCGCGCCGCCGCACCGACCTGGCGTGCGCCGCCGCCGTGGCCGCCGCCGTCGTCGCGCTGACCCGGCCGCGTCCCACCTCGGACTACCTCGGCATCGGCCTCGGGCTGCTCGCCGCCTGCTGCTGGGCCGGATACATCCTGCTCAACCGGTCCATCGGGCGGACGCTACCGGGCGCGGAGGGGTCGGCCGCAGCGGCGGCGCTGTCCGGGCTCGTGTTCGTCCCGATCGGGGCGTTCGTCCTCGTCCGGCATCCGCCGACGGCGGGCGCGCTGGCCTGCGCGGGCGCGGCGGGCGTGCTGTCGTCGGCCGTCCCGTTCCTCGCCGACCTGCTGGCGCTGCGCCGCGTCCCGGCGCGGTTCTTCGGCGTGTTCATGAGCGTGAACCCGGTGCTGGCGGCGGTGGCGGGGCTGGTCGTCCTCGGGCAGGCGCTGCGCTGGACGCAGTGGCTCGCGATCCTCGTCATCGTCACCGCGAACTCCGCGAGCGTGCTGACGGCGCGCGCCCCCTGACGTCCGGCGGCGAGGGGCCGTCAGGCGCTCGCCGCGTACAGCACCTCGCGCAGGCCGGGCATCGTCTCCCGATCGGTGCGCCACACCAGGCGGAGGCTGAGGTCCGGCGCGTCGAGCGGGATGCGGGCGAGGGCGCCGGAGCCGAGCCGGTCCCGGACGGCGAACTCCGGCAGCAGCGCGATCCCGAGCCCCCGCTCCGCCCAGGACGCCATGACCGTCACGCTGCCCGCCCGCACCCGCTCGACGCCGGGCCCGATGACCCGCTCGCCGGCCAGCCAGAACGAGCAGGCCGGCACGTTCACCAGCAGCCGCTCGCCCGCCAGGTCGGCTGCGGTCACCTTCGGCGCGGCGGCGAGCGGGTGGCCGGGCGCGGCGACCAGCGCGAGCGGGACCGGCTCCACGTCGACGAAGCCGAGCGGCGCGGGCGGCGGGGCGAAGCCGAGGTCGCCGAGCCCGGCGCCGGCGTCCAGCAGCAGCGCGGCCTCCAGGTCCCCGGCCGCGACGGCGCCGAGCAGCTGGTCGCGGGCGGCGTCCGCGCGGACCTCCACGCGCAGGCCGGGCCGCCGCTCGGCGACCCGCGCCAGCACCGACGGCACGTGCGTCGCCGCGATCGTCTCCAGCGCGCCGAGCCGCACCACCGGGACCCCGCCCGCGACCTCGCGGCGCGCCTGCTCGGCCTGCCCCAGCAGCCGCCCGGCCCAGCCGCGCATCCGCTCGCCCGCCGCGGTCAGCCGCATCCCCTTCGGCCCGCGGTCGAACAGCGCGACGCCGAGGGACCGCTCCAGCGTCCGGATCTGCTCCGACACCGACGACGGCGCGAGGCCGAGCGCGTTCGCGGCGTCGGTGACGGTGCCGTGCTCGATGACGGCCTCGAAGGTCCGCAGCTGGCGCAGTTCCATGCCACGGCAACCCGCGCGGAGCGTTCGGATATTCCGAACGCGGCGTGCGGGCGGGCCGGTGGAGCGCCGGACCGCCGGTTCCGAGACTGGGCGTCATGAGCACGGTTCTCTCCCCGGACCCGGTGGCGGCCCCCGGCGCGCGGCGCCGCCCCGCCCTGTTCGGCATATCCCTCGGCTACTTCATGGTGCTGCTCGACACCACCGTCCTTTCGGTGGCCGAGCCCGACCTCGCCCGCTCCCTGCACGGGACGGTCGCGGGCCTGCAATGGGCCGTCACCGGCTACACCGTCGTGTTCGGCGCGCTGCTGCTGTCGGCCGGCGCCGTCGCCGACCGGTACGGCGCGCACCGCGCGTTCCGCGCCGGCATCGCCGTGTTCGGCGCCGCGTCGCTGCTCAGCTCGCTGGCGCCGGATCTGTGGACGCTGGTCGCGCTGCGGGCGGTGCTGGGCGCCGCCGCCGCGGCGTGCGTGCCCGCCTCGATGGCGATGATCAGCCGGCTCTACCCGGTGCCAGCCGAGCGCGCGAAGGCCGTCGCGGCGTGGGCGGCCACCAGCGGCGCGGCCCTCGCCGCCGGGCCGATCGCCGGCGGCGCCCTGGTCGGGCTGGCCGGCTGGCGGGCGATCTTCCTGATCAACGTGCCCCTCGCCGTCGTCGTCCTCGCCCTCGTCGCCGGTCCGCGGGTGCGCTGCCCGCGCGGCGACCGCACCATCGACTGGCCCGCCCAGGCCGTCGCCTGCGTCACGCTCGGGCTGCTCACCGACGCGCTCATCGCGCTCGGCTCCGGCGCCGCCGTCCACGCGGCCTGCTCGGCCGCCGGGACGGCCGCCGCCGCGGCCGCGTTCGCGGTGCTGGAGCGGCGGAGCGCGGCGCCCGTGCTGGTCCCGGCGGTCCTGCGCGCGCCCGGCATGCCGGGGTCGCTGGTCGCGGGCGCGGCGGTCAACTTCGTGATGACCGGGGTGCTGTTCGTGCTCCCGCTGGTCTTCCAGGAGACGCTCGGGATGTCGGCGCTGCGGACCGGCCTCGCGTTCCTGCCGATGACCCTGCCGTTCGCGTTCAACCCGCTGCTCACCGGCCGGATCGTGGCGAGGACCGGGCCGCGCCCGCCCGTCCTCGCCGGGCTCGGCCTGCTCACCGCCGGCGGCGTGCTGCTCGGCGCCGTCATGGCCGCGGGCGCGTCCTACCCGGCGCTGCTCGCGGGCCTGCTGTGCACCGGGTTCGGCGTGTCGTTCGCGCTCCCGGCGCTGGCGACCCTGGTCGTCACCAGCGCGCCCGAGGGCACCGCGGGCGCCGCCGGAGGGCTGCTCAACGCGGTCCGCCAGCTCGGCGCGACCCTCGGCGTCGCGATCATGGGCGCGTTCGCGGCCGTCGGGCACCGGAACGGCCAGGCCGCCGAGGCTCTGTTCGTCGCCGCCGCCGTCTGCGCGGCCGCGCTCGCGACGGCGTCCGTCCGGCGGCGCAGGAGCTGACGGCCGGGCGCTGCCGGTCAGAAGCCGCCGGTCGGGCGCAGCCGGTCAGGCGCTGTCGGGACGGGCGGTGTCCGGATAGGGACCCGGAGGGACGGCGCCCGGACGGGGCGGCCCCGCGCGGGCCGCCTCCAGCCGGCGCCGCAGGACGGCGATCTCCGCGCGGAGCCGGTCCGCCGCCTGCGGGTCCGGTTCGAGGCCGCCGAACCCGTCCTCCAGCAGGTCGAGCTCGGCGGTCCGCAGCCGGGTGAGCAGCCGCCGCGGCTCCCCGCCCGGCACGTCCCACCGCTCCTTGCGGCGCCACTTGCGGAAGGCCAGCACCCGGTCCTCGCCGGGGAGGAGCACGCCCCGCGCGGTCTCCTCGCGCGCCGCCCGCCGGAACCGGACGAGGTAGTGCCGCCGCGCCAGCCGGTACGCGACCACCGCCGCCAGCAGGATCGGCGCGCCCTTCACCGGCAGCAGCGCCGCGCCCGGCAGCAGCGGGGAGTCCCACCACGCGTGCAGGGCCATCGCGAGCACGACCGAGGCGAACGCGAGCGCGGCGGTGGCCCGGGACGCCCGCCCGAGCAGGCAGCCGAGGCCGGCGCCGCCGACCGCGGTCATCGCCCAGTGGCTCCACCAGGCGCCGCCGATCACCCGGCCGCCGAAGGTGAAGAACGCCGCGTTCGCGTCCTGCGTCCCGCCGGTCAGCACGATCGTGTTCAGCACGTACAGGAAGTCCTCGGCGATCTGGAACCCGAGCCCGACGAGCGCGCCGTAGCCCCAGCCGTCCAGCGGCCCCCGCACCGCGCACGGCACGATCAGCGCCAGCACCGCCACCCCGGCGAGCTTCAGCAGCTCCTCGTCGACCGGCGCGGCGATCGACGCGCCCCAGTCGGCGTTGAACTCCGCCCCCGCGGTCTTGGCGATGATCGCCTGGAAGGCGGCGTTGGCGGGCAGCGCGGTGCCGAACGCGGCCAGCCCGCCCCACGCCACCGCGATGAGCGCGTACCCGAGCGGGCGCGGCCGGACGGGGTGCAGCCGCCGCAGCCCCCACACCCCGGCCGCGAGCACCGGCGCCAGCAGGACGAGCCCGGCCACCGCGCCCGCCGGGAACTCGCCGATCTGCGCGTCCATGGCCCGCACCGCGATCCAGAGCCCGAGCAGGCACATCACGGCCCAGAGCCAGAACGCGGGACGGCGCGTCATGGCGAGATCTCGACGCTGAGGACGATCGCCCGCACCTCGCCGGCCAGGCGCCCGTAGGCGTCCGGCGGGCCGGACGCGGTGACCGTCGCCCCGAGGTCGTCCCTGGTGAACACGGTCGCCGAGCCGATCTTGCCGTGCCCGGCGAGCGCGCCGGTCAGCCCGGGCATCCCGTGCCGGGTGGTCACGGCCGAGGGGCCGCTGCGCAGCTGCGCGCCGCCCATCGCGATGATCCGGCCGAGCCCGTCCCACAGCCGCCGGTTGTCCAGCGACCCCAGCGGGACGACGAGGTTCAGGTCGACCCTGACCTCCCCGCGGGTCACCTCGGCGTTGTTGGTCAGCGAGGAGCGCGCCTCGTCCAGCGCCCATCCGGCGGCGGGGACCGTGAACGTCACCGGGCGGACGCCCGCCCGCTCGGTGCCGACGGCGATGACCGTGCCCGCCGCGAGGGCGGTGCCGCCGCTGCCGAGCGCCTTGTCCACGAGGGGCAGCACGAGGCCGAGGATCAGCAGCACCAGGACCACGACCCCCGTGCCCCACCATCTCACCCGCGCCACGTGGCCCCCTCGATGCCGGTGCGCTGCGGAAATGCCCCCTCGAACGGGGACTAAACAAGATCATGCGGGCATCGGGCCGCGGGGGTCAGGCCGGCGCGGATGTCCAGCGGGCCGGGGCCGTGAGCGCGTCCGGCAGCCGGGTCGCGGCGTCGCCTCGCGCCGCGTCGGCCTGCGCCTGGGTGAGGAACAGCGCGCCGGTCAGGTCCGCGCCGGACAGGTCGGCGTCCCGCAGGTCGGCGCCGATCAGGTCGGCGTCCCGGAGGTCGGCCCCGCGCAGGTCGGCCGCGATCAGGTAGGCGCCGCGCAGGTTCGCGCCGCGCAGATCGGCGCCCTTCAGCCGGGCGCCGATGAGGTCGGCGCCGCGGTGGTTGCGCTTGCGGCCCGGGACCTTCGCCCGCACCTCCTCGCTGGCGCGCAGCAGCAGGACGTTGACCTTCTCCCGCACCGCGGCGACGTCCACGGCGGCGACCTCGGCGGGTCCGCCGCGGGTCAGCGCTTCCGTCTCGTCCAGCGCCGTGCGGATCTCCGGGTGGACGGGCGCGGCGGCGGGCATCTCCAGCGCCGCCGCCAGGTACCAGAGGAGCTCGTGCAACTGCCGCATCACCGGGAACACCCGGAACATCGGCCCGGACACCTCGGGGCCCTGCCGCCAGTCCCGCCCGCCGAACGTCTCCTGCGACACCTTCTGGCCCGCGCCGAAGCAGTCGAAGACCGTGCAGCCCTGGAACCCGCGCTGCCGCAGCTCGGTGTGGATGCCGCAGCGGAAGTCGGCGAGCAGGTTGCGGCACGGCCGCCCCGCCTCCTTGCCGACCGCGAAATCGGCCGACTTCGCGAACGGCAGGGCGACGCAGCACAGCCCGAAGCAGGCCCCGCAGTCGGCCTTCAGCGCGCTCTTCTCCACCATGAGCGACCCCCCGTCCTGGTCAGCACTCCATTGTCGCGCCCCCGGGACGGTGCCGTGACCGGTCTCAGCGGCCGGTCGCGTGCCCGGTCTCAGGCCGCGTCGTGGAAGACCAGGCCGAGCGTCCGCCGGCGGCCCGACCGGACGACGCTGACGCCGTGCCGGACCGGCGACGCCGACCAGCCGCGCCGCGTCCGCACCGGACGGTCCCGGGTCGTGAAGACCAGGCCGCGGCCCCGGGGGAGGAGCGTCGCGGTGCCCCGCGACTGGGCGCGCGCCCGCTGCTCGACCATCAGGAACTCGCCGCCGGTGTAGTCGGCGCCCGGCTCGTCCAAACCGATCACGACCTGCAGCGGGAACACCCAGGTCGCCGTACAGGTCGCGGTGCAGCGCGTTCCAGTCGTCCCGGCCGTAGCGCAGCAGGATCGGCGTGGGCTTGCGCTGGCCCGCGCGGTGGCACATGGCGAGCCATTCGGGCAGCGTCCCGGGCCACGGCGCGGGACGGCCGAGCCGGGCGGCCCAGTCGCGGGCGATCGGCAGCAGCCGCGGATATAGCGCCTCCCGCAGCGCGGCGACGGGCTCGGGGAACGGCTCGGCGAAGTACCGGTACTGGCCCGCCCCGAAGCGGTACCGCTCCATGTCGATCGTCGAGCGGAACCGTCCCGCGTCGTCGTAGAGATCCGCGATCTCGGCGCACTCCTCCCCGGTCAGCAGCGGCGGGGTGAGCGCGCAGCCGTAGGCGTCCACCTCCGCGCCGATCGCCGCCCAGTCGCCGTCCGCGACCCTGTCCGCGTAGCCGCCCATGATGCGGGGCCTCCCTCGTCCGTTCCGTGCCTTTCCCGGTCAACACCGGGGCGGCCGGGGACGTTGCACCGGCTGCGGTAGCCTTTCCGGAGTCCGTTCCGGACCGACCGAGGAGGTGAGTCCCGTTCCTGCCCGTCCAGTCCGGGTGCTCCCGCCTCGCACGCGCGCGGCCGCCCACCGTTAGGCGGCCGGGGAGCGCCCACCGGCCTCCCCGAAAGGCGCCCATGTCCGCTCAAGCCGCACCGCTCCTGCCGCCCGACTCCGTCGTCTCCGCCCTCCGCGCCGCCGGCTGCGTCTTCGCCGAGGACGAGGCGGAGCTGATCCTCTCCACGGCCCGCACGCCCGAGGAGGCGACCGCGATGGTCCGCCGCCGGGCCGCCGGGCTCCCCCTCGAACACGTCGTCGGCTGGGCCGCCTTCCACGGGCTGCGGATCGCCGTCGAACCCGGCGTCTTCGTCCCGCGCCGCCGCACCGAGTTCCTCGTCGACCGGGCGGCCCGGCTCCTGCCGCCCCGCCCGGTCGTCGTCGACCTGTGCTGCGGTTCCGGTGCGCTGGGCGTCGCGCTCGTCGCGGGCCTGGACGCGTTCGAACTGCACGCCGCCGACATCGAACCGGCCGCGGTGCGGTGCGCCCGGCGCAACGTCGTCCCCGCGGGCGGCCGCGTCCACGAGGGCGACCTGTTCGACCCGCTGCCCGCCGGCCTGCGGGGACGCGTCGACGTCCTGCTGGCCAACGTCCCCTACGTCCCGACGGGCGAGGTCGGCCTGCTGCCCGCCGAGGCGCGGGCCCACGAGCCCCTCGTCGCCCTCGACGGCGGCGCCGACGGCCTCGACGTGCTGCGGCGCGTGGCCGCCGAGGCGCCGCGGTGGCTGGCGCCCGGCGGGCACCTGCTGTTCGAGACCACCGAGCGGCAGGTCGCGGACGCCCTGGACGCCGTCGCCGGCGGCGGCCTCACCGCCGCCGTCGCGCGGTCCGACGAGCACTCCGCCACGGTGGTCGTCGGCGGGCGTCCCGTGTAAAACGCCATGTGCGGGTATGGGTTCCACCAGGTCGACGTGAAGGAGTGAGTCCCATGCGCCGCATCAGTGCAGCGCTCAGCGCCATCTTCGGAACGATCGTGGACATCGTGACCCTGCCGTTCCGGGTGCTGGCCCGGCTGCTGACCCCCTCCCGCGGGGGCCGTCCGGCCCGTACCCGCCGGCGTGCCTGACGTCCATTCCCCCGGATCGCCCCGGGCCCCTTTCGGGGGCCCGGGGCGATTCGCGGTGAAAAGGTGTTGCGCATTCATTCCGCGTCCCGCACCATATGAGTAACGAACCGCACGGGACGAGCCGGAAGGGAGCCGCGGAGATGATCGGAACGGGCATCGCCAAGCAGGCGCCGCAGCCGCAGGGCCGCGCGTTCGCCGCTCGACCGCAGCGAGGTTTCGTCGTCCCCCAGGGCGCCCCCGGATAGGGCCGCAAGGTTCCGCCGGAGGCCGCCAGGGAGATGACCCGGCGGCCTTTTTCATGCTCATCCGTCCATTCGCCGAGTGTTCTTCCGATGCTGCCCGCATTCGAGGGGCTTCGACAAATGAATCGCAGATCCATGGGTCAGTAGCTCAATTGGGAGAGCGCCCGCCCCGCAAGCGGGAGGTTGCCGGTTCGAGTCCGGTCCGATCCACGGCGACGCCGGGCGTCCCGCCCGCGCGGACCACGGGAAGAAGGGGATGCGGTGCCCCGCCCGCCTTGGGAGCGGGAGAGACGCGGTTCGAGTCCGTGCTTCCCGACGGCCTTCAAGCTCATGGGGATGAGCGCCCGGCTGAAAACCGGGAGGACGAGGTTCGACTCCTCGGACGGCCGCGCAGACCTCTGTAGCTCAGTGGACAGAGCACCGCGCTACGAACGCGGGAGCCCAGGTTCGAGTCCTGGCAGGGGTACCGCGGAGCCCGCCGGCTCCGCTCGGCCGCACATGCCGAAATGGTTGAGGTACCTGGCTTCCACCCAGGGGTACCGGGTTCGATTCCCGGGTGCGGCTCGGTGCGAGGAACATCGAGGAACATCGAGGGACATGCCGCTCTCGTTCAATGGGAGGACTCCGGGCTCTTACCCCGGATATGGAGGTTCGACTCCTCCGGGCGGCACGGCGCGGGAACCCGTTCCCGCGATGCTGGATGGTCTAACGGAAGGACGCGTGGCTCTGAACCACGAAAGTGCAGGTTCGAATCCTGCTCCAGCAGCCGGCCTTTCGCTCATGGGAAAGGCCCGATCCCCGGTGGCCCAGTCCGGTGAGGGCACCCGTATGATAAGCGGGCGATCGCTGGTTCGAATCCAGCCCGGGGGACGTCCGGAAACGGCGCACGGCCGTTTCCAAGACGGTGACCGGTAGCTCAGGCGGTAGAGCGGCTGTCTTACAAACAGCGGGTCGCAGGTTCGAATCCTGTCCGGTCAACCGAAGGGCGCCTCAGCGCCTCACGGCCTCAGCGCCTCACGGCCTCAGCGCCTCACGGCCTCAGCGCCTCACGGCCTCAGCGCCTCACGGCCGCGCGCCGACGCGGGTCCGCCGCGTCGTCCAGGCGCGGGCCTGCTCGCTGAGCGTGATGCCGAGCCCGAGGCGGGCCGGGACGTGCATCCGGCCGCCGCTGATCTCGAGCCGCTCGTCGAACAGCGGGTCCAGCCAGTCGAAGTGCTCGACCCACGGCTCGGACGGGTACGCGGCGGCGAGATGGAGGTGGATCTCCATCGCGAAGTGCGGCGCGAGCCCGAGCCGGTGGTGGTCGGCGAGCACGGCGAGCCTCAGGAACTCGGTGATGCCGCCGATGCGCGGCGCGTCCGGCTGGAGGACGTCGGCGGCGCGCGCGTCGATCAGCGCGCGGTGCTCGGCGACGCTGGTCAGCATCTCGCCGGTCGCGATCGGGGTGTCGAGCGCGCGGGCGAGGTCCGCGTGGCCCTCGGCGTCGTGGGCGTCGAGCGGCTCCTCGATCCAGGTGAGGCCGAACTCCTCCAGCGCGCGGCCCATCCGCAGCGCCGCCGGCCGGTCCCACTGCTGGTTCGCGTCCACCATGAGCGGGACCGCGTCGCCGAGCCGCTCGCGGACGGCGGTCACGCGGCGCAGGTCCTCCGCGCGGTCGGGATGCCCGACCTTGATCTTGATGCCGCCGATCCCGGACGCCAGCGCCGCCGACGCGTTGTCCAGCACCTCCTCCAGCGGCGCGTGCAGGAATCCGCCGGAGGTGTCGTAGCAGCGGACGGAGTCGCGGTGCGCGCCGAGCAGCTTGGCCAGCGGCAGCCCCGCCCGCTTCGCCTTCAGGTCCCACAGCGCGATGTCGAACGCGGCGATCGCCTGGACGGCCAGGCCGCCGCGTCCCGCCGACGCGCCCGCCCACGCCAGCTTCGTCCAGAGCCGCCCGATGTCGCTGGGGTCCTCGCCGATCAGCGCGGGCGCGATCTCGGCGGCGTGCGCGAACTGGCCGGGCCCGCCCGCCCGCTTGGCGTAGCCGAACCCGATCCCCTCGTGCCCGCCCTCGGTGCCGATCTCGGCGAACAGGAACACGACCTCGGTCATCGGGCGCTGCCGCCCGGTCAGCACCTTCGCGTCGCTGACCGGGACGGCGAGCGGCAGCGTGACCGAGGACAGCTCGACCCAGGCGACCCGGTCCAGCGTCGCCGCCCCGGCGCCGTGCACGTCAGAGCACCTTCTCCACGAGCGCGGCGAGGTCGGCGAACTCGGCGGCGGTCAGGTCGGTCAGCGGCGGGCGGACGGGCCCGGCCGGCCGTCCGGCGGCCCGCATCCCGGCCTTGACGATGCTGACCGCGTACCCCTTGCCGCGGTTGCGGATCTCGCAGTACGGCAGCACGAACCCGTCGAGGCGGCGCCGCACCTCGTCCCGGTCGCGGGCGCGGACGGCCGTGTAGAACCCGAGCGCGAACTCCGGCGCGAAGTTGAAGATGGCCGAGGAGTAGGTCGTCACGCCCATCTCCAGGTACGGCAGCGCGAACGTCTCCGCGGTCGGCAGCCCGCCGATGTAGACGAGGCGGTCGCCGAGCCGCGACCGGATCCGCGTCATCAGCTCCAGGTCGCCGACGCCGTCCTTGAACCCGACGAGGTTCGGGCACTCCTCGGCCAGCCGCGCGACGGTGCCGTCCTGGTAGACGGCGTTGGAGCGGCTGTAGACCGTCACGCCGAGCCCGGTGGCCGCGCACACCGCGCGGACGTGCGCGGCGAGGCCGTCCTGCGGCGCCTCCGTCAGGTACGGGGGGAACAGCAGGATCCCGTCGGCGCCCGCGCGCTCGGCGTCGCGGGCCATCTCGACGGCCGTGGCGGTGCCGTACCCGGCGGGCGCGATGAGCGGGACGCCGTCCGGGGTCTCGGCGGCGGCCGCGCGGACGACCCGTCCCACCTCGGCGGGGGTGAGGGAGAAGAACTCGCCGGTCCCGCCCGCGGCGAACAGGCCCGCGACGCCCTCGTGCCCGAGGCGCGCCACGTGGGCGCGGTAGGCGTCCTCGTCGAAGGACAGGTCGTCGCGGAAGTGGGTGACGGGGAACGACAGGAGCCCGGCGCCGAGCAGCCGGGCGGTCTCGTCGGGCGCGTGATGGCTCATGGCCCGAGGCTAGGATGGCCGATCGATCCAGGTCCAACACGAAATTCGGATCCACTGATACCCGTAGGGAATCGTTTGTTCACCCTGACCCAGCTCGCGAGCTTCGTCGCCGTCGCCGAGGAGCTGCACTTCGGCCGCGCCGCCGAGCGGCTGCGGATGACGCAGCCGCCGTTGAGCCGGCAGATCCAGCTGCTGGAGGGCGAGCTGCGCGTGCGGCTGTTCGACCGGACGAACCGCTCGGTCCGGCTCACCCCGGCGGGCCGCGCGTTCCTGGACGAGGCGCGCCGCCTGCTGCACCAGGCCGAGCACGCCGCGCTGTCGGCGCGGCGCGTCTCGGCGGGGGAGGCGGGCCGGGTCGCCGTCGGGTTCACGGCCGCGAGCGCCTACGCCGCGCTCGGCCGGCTGCTGGACACCGCGCGGTCGGCGCTGCCGGACGTCGAGATCGTCCTGCGCGAGATGGTGACGCGCGACCAGCTGCGGGCGCTCACCGAGGGCGGTCTCGACCTCGGCCTGGTCCGCCCGCCCGTCGCCGCGCCGGAGCTGGCGGAACGGGCCGCCGGCCGCGAGGCGCTGCTGGCCGCCGTGCCCAACGGGCACCCGCTCGCCGATGGCGGCGGGCCCCTGCCGCTGGACGCCTTCGACGGGCAGCCGCTGATCATGTACTCGCCGGTCGAGGCGCGGTACTTCCACGAGCTGCTGGTCGGGCTGTTCCGCCGGGCGGGCGTCTCCCCGGTGTACGTCCAGTACCTGAGCCAGGTGCACAGCATCCTCGCGCTGGTGGACGGCGGATGGGGGCTCGCGCTCGTCCCCGAGGCGGCGGCGCGGCTGCGGTACGCGGGCCTGACGTTCCGCCCGCTGGAGCCGTCCGATCCGGCTCCGGTGGAGCTGAGCCTGGCGTGGCGGCGCGGGAACGACAACCCGGCCCTGGCCCGGCTGCTGGAGCACCTCTGAAAGTGTGGCGACGGCCACCGTCCGGTGGCGTGCCGCCGCCTTGACCGGCCGCTCCCGGCTCGCTTATTTTGGCGTCCAAATATTGGTCGTCAAAGTAACGGCCGCGAGCACCGGCCGCCCGGAGGAACGATGAGCGACTTTCCCGCGTACGCGCCGTCGGAGGAGCAGGAGCTGCTGCGGGCGACGGTGCGTGAGCTGGCGGATGCCAAGATCGCGCCGTTCGCGGCGGA
>NZ_JBEPCJ010000108.1:0-35202 GCF_040299565.1 Spirillospora sp. NPDC000708 | reverse complement strand
CGGGGGGCGACCCCCTGGAACCCCCGTCAACGGTCGGGAGGCTGTTTCCCGCTCCGCTGGCGCTCCGCGCGAAACAGCCTCCCGACCGTCGGGCATGCCCGCTGCGCTCGCTGGCGCTCGCTCCGCGTGCCTGCCCGTGAGGGGCTGGGGTCTGGCCTTCCGTGAGGTTGATCAGCCGGCAGGACCGCTGGGTTCGCTGTGCGTGTCTCTCCGGGGTGGTGGCTTTCCGCAGCGTCGGTCAGTCGACAGGACCGGTTGGTTCGATGTGTGGGCGACTGGTGGGGCTGCGGTTCGGTGTGGGGTGGTGGGGGTATCGGCGCGGGGTGAAGATCCTCATCAGAGTGGTGATCTCGGCGATCGCGCTGTGGGTGGCGGCCGCCGTGGTGGACGGCATCGACGTGCGGGGCGGCAGCGCGGGGGAGAAGGCGCTGACGCTGCTGGTCGTCGCGGTCATCTTCGGCATCATCAACGCGGTGCTGAAGCCGGTCATCAAGGTGCTCGGGTGCGTGTTCTACATCGTCACGCTGGGGCTGATCGCCCTGGTGGTGAACGCGGGGCTGCTCATGCTGACCAGCTGGGTGGCCGGGGAGCTGCACCTGCCGTTCCACGTGGAGTGGTTCTGGCCCGCGTTCTGGGGAGCGATCATCATCGGCCTGGTGAGCTGGCTGCTCAACCTGTTCGTCGCGGACGACGAGTGATCGCGGTGGAACCGGCGCCGGGACGCGGTGCGGCGGCCGGTAGGCTCGTCGCACGCTTCATCGGGAGGAACACGTGATCAAGGTTGGGGTGCTCGGCTCGCGCGGCCGCATGGGGGCCGAGGTGTGCCGGGCCGTGCAGGGCGCGGACGACATGGAGCTCGTCGCCGCCGTCGACCAGGACGACGACCGGGAGCCGCTGACCGCCGCCGAGGTGGTCGTCGACTTCACCCGCCCGGCCGTCGTCATGGACAACCTCAAATGGTGCGTGGACCACGGGCTGCACGCCGTCGTCGGCACCACCGGGTTCGACCCGTCGCGGCTCGACACGGTCCGGTCGTGGCTGACCGGCGGCAAGGGCCCGAACGTGCTGATCGCGCCGAACTTCGGCATCGGCGCGGTGCTGATGATGCACTTCGCGCAGAAGGCCGCCCCGTTCTTCGAGTCCGTCGAGATCGTGGAGCTGCACCACCCGAACAAGGTGGACGCCCCGTCCGGCACCGCGTACCGCACCGCCGAACTGGTCGCCGCCGCCCGCGCGGAGGCGGGGGTCGCGCCGCCGCCGGACGCCACCACCGAGGAGTTCGACGGCGCCCGCGGCGCCGACGTGGACGGCGTCCATGTGCACGCGGTCCGGCTGTCCGGTGCCGTCGCGCACCAGGAGGTCGTGCTCGGCGGCCACGGCGAGCTGTTCACCATCCGGCACGACTCGATGAACCGCGAGTCGTTCATGCCGGGCGTGCTGCTGGCCGTCCGCAAGGTCGTGGGCGCGTCCGACCGGCTCACCGTGGGCATCGAGTCGCTGCTCGGCCTGTGATGGAGTTCGCCGCCGAGCCCTGGGACTACCTCGCCGCGTCCGAGGCGATCGACATCGAGCACCCGCTCGTCCAGCAGACCGCCTCGGACCTGCGCACCGGCGACGACATCGCGTACGCGCGGGCGGCCTTCGACCATGTCCGCGATCAGGTGACCCACTCGATGGACGCCGGTGACGAGCGGGTCACCTGGCGCGCCTCCGACGTCCTGGAGCAGCGGACCGGGCTGTGCTACGCCAAGTCGAACGCGTACGTCGCGCTGCTGCGGGCCGGCGGCATCCAGGCGGGTCTGTGCTACCAGCTGGTGGACGGGTTCGTTCACGGGCTCACGGCGGCTCTGGTGGACGACCGCTGGGTGCTTCTCGACCCGCGCGGCAACAACGATGAGGTCCACGTGGAGTTCTCCGCGTCGGAGGACCGCCTGGCGTACCCGGCGGTGCCGGTGCTGCCGACGGTCCACGCGGCGCCGCACCCCACCGTCCTGAAGGCCCTCAAGTCGATGCGGAGGCTCTCCGTGGAGGCGCTCCCCACCACCCTCTAGCGGACGCGGGAGAGGCGGACGAAGGGCAGCTCGCGGCCGACGCGGCGGTAGTCGTCCTTGGTGCCGTCGACGATGAAGCCCATGTACCGGAGGAGCCTCGCGGCGGCCCGGGGATGGCGCGGCGCGTAGCGGATCATCAGCTCCCCGCCTTCCTCGGCGTCCAGCGGATGCGCCGTGACGGCGAACCGGCTCCGCCCGACCTGGACGGTCGCCCGGGGCGTCTTCTGAAGGTTGCGGTACCAGTCGGACCGGGGGCCGAAGCCGGAGCAGACGACGTAGTCGTCCCCGGAGTGCTCGACGACCTCCACGACCGCCTGCCGGGGCTCGCCGGACGCGCGGCCCACGTGCTCGAGCAGCAGGAAACGGTCCCCGAACAGCGGGCCCAGGCCCATCCGGTACAGGTGGACGGGCAGCCGGAACAGGGTCCGGCGCAACCCCGACGGCGGCGCGGGCCGCTTGGGGATCTCCATGACGCTCCCTCCCCGGTCCGTCCTACCCGCGACGGGCCGGGGAAGTCGCGTCAGTCGAGGACGGCCAGGTCGAGGCGCTCCAGGCGGACGGGGTCGGCGAGGATGTCGATCGCGACGATCCGGCCGTCCGCGACGGTGAACGACAGCACCGACGCCGGGCGGTCGCCGTCCATCGACACGACCCCGGCGGTCCCGTTGACCAGCGCGGGACGCGACGTGTAGGCCGCGCTGCGGCTGAACATGACCGCCTGGTCGGCGACCATGCGGGCGCCGCGGAGATGCTGCCAGCCGGCGGCGCCGAGGTCGGCGCGGAGCTCCACGTCCGGGTCGAGGACGGCGACGAGGGCCTCGAAGTCGCCGGCGCGCGCCGCGGCGTGGAAGGCGTCGACGACGGCGCGCTGGCGGGCCGGGTCGCGTTCCGGGACGGGCGAGGCGCCCCTGACCCGGCGGCGGGCCCGGCTGGCGAGCTGCCGCGCCGCGTCCGCGGACCGGCCCACGATCGGCGCGATGTCCTCGAACGGCACCGCGAAGGTGTCGTGCAGCACGAACGCGAGGCGCTCGGCGGGCGTCAGCGACTCCAGCACGACCAGCAGCGCGAGCCCGACGGAGTCGGCGAGCAGCGCCTCCTGCTCGGGGTCGGTGCCGGAGGCCGGCCCGATCACCGGGTCGGGCAGCCGCTCCTCGATGGGGTCCTCGCGGCGGGACGTGCGGGACCGCAGCATGTCCAGGCACACCCGCCCGACGACGGTCGTGAGCCATCCGCCGAGGTTGGCGACCTCGCTGGTGTCGGACCGGCTCAGCCGCAGCCACGCCTCCTGGACGGCGTCGTCCGCCTCCGCCAGCGATCCGAGCATCCGGTAGGCGACCGCCTTCAGGTGCGTCCGGTGCTCCTCGAACCGGTTCGCCAGAAAGTCGCGCTCGTCCATCGCAGTCCCCCTCGTCGGCCCCATCCACCACATTGACGGATCGGCCGGGCCGAATGTGACGCCTTGTCGGGCGCGAGAACGTGCCCTTAACGTTCGACGCGTGGACGACTCGATCGCGCGGGACCTGTGGACGGTCCTGGAACCCCTGCACGCGGTGACGTACTTCGAACCGGAATGCCTGGAGGCGAACAAGGAGGCCGGGCTGAAGGGCTTCTGGATGGGCTACTTCGGCAGCCGCGCCGCGCCGATGGGCGCGGTCCCGGCGGGCGTGGTCGAGGCGACGTTCTTCGGGTTCCATCCGTCCCGGGTGCGGCGGGCCGTCCCGGACGCGTGGCGTTTCGCCTCGCCCGAGCGCATCCTCGGGATACGGGGCGCGGCGGCGGCGCGGGCCCTCCGCCGGATCGTGCCGGGGATCGAGCGGACGGCCGCCGAGACGGCGCCGGTCCTGCACCGCGCGGTCGAGGAGGCGGACGCGGCGGGGCGCCCGCTGTTCGGCGCCAACCGCGACCTGGACGTCCCGGACGACCCCGTCGAGGCGCTCTGGCAGGCCGCCACGGCGCTGCGCGAGCACCGCGGCGACGGGCACGTGGCCGTCCTCACGAGCGAGGGGCTCGACGGGCTGACCGCGAACGTCCTCGCCGCCGCCGTCGGCGCGGTCACCTCCGACCAGATGCTGATCAGCCGGGGCTGGTCGCGGGAGCGGTGGGACGAGGCGGCGGACGCCCTCGCCGCCCGCGGCCTCGTGGAGGGCGGCACCGCGACCGGCGCGGGACGGTCCCTCAAGGCCCGCATCGAGGAGCGCACCGACGCGCTCGCCGCCCCGCCCTACCGCGCCGTCGACGACCCGAAGGCCCTCTACGACCTGCTGGTCCCCGCCGCGGAGGCCGTGGCCGACGCGGGGGAGATGCCCTACCCCAACCCGATCGGGCTGCCCCGCGTCGGCCGGGCCTAGCCGCGCGTGGGGGTCTTGGAGAGGTCGACCTCGGTGATGCTGCGGGTGATCCCCGCGGCGGAGTAGGCGGCCTCCTCGTCGAGGGTCTCGGCCTCCAGCAGCGCGGCGGCGAGCGAGTCGAGCTGGTCGCGGTGCGCGCGCAGGGTCTCGAGGGCCTCGGCGTAGCACTCGTCGACGATCCGGCGGGCCTCCAGGTCCACGGCGTCCAGGGTGCCCTGGGCGGCGTACTGGCCCATCGGCTCCATGCCGTCGGACGGCAGGATCGACAGCGGGCCGACCTTCGGGGACATGCCCCAGCGGCCCACCATCCCGCGCGCGATCTTGGTGACCTGCTCCAGGTCGCTCTCCGACCCGGTGGTGATCACGCCGAACACCAGCTCCTCGGCGGCCATCCCGCCGAGCGCGCCGATGATCCGGCCGCGCAGGTACCGCTCGTCGTAGGCGTAGCGGTCGCTGTCGGGCGTGGAGACGGTGACGCCGAGGGCGCGGCCGTGCGGCACGATCGTGATCTTGCGGACGGGGTCGGCGCCCGGCTGCAGCATGCCGAGCAGGCCGTGCCCGGACTCGTGGTAGGACGTGCGGCGCCGCTCCTCGTACGGCATGACCAGCGCGCGGCGGGTGCCGAGCTGCACCTTCTCCAGCGCGGTCTGGAAGTCGTCCATGTCGACCGCGCTCTTCTCGCGCTTGACGGCGAGCAGAGCGGCCTCGTTGACGAGGTTGGCCAGCTCGGCGCCCGTCATGCCGGGCGTCATCTTCGCGACCGAGAGGATGTCGGCGTCGCCGCCGAGCGGGACCTCGCGGGTGTGCACCCGCAGGATCGCGACGCGGCCGTCCAGGTCGGGCGGCGACACCGCGACCTGCCGGTCGAACCGGCCGGGCCGCATCAGCGCCGCGTCGAGGATGTCGGGGCGGTTGGTGGCGGCGATGACCACGACGCCCTCGGAGCCGGAGAAGCCGTCCATCTCGGTGAGGATCTGGTTCAGCGTCTGCTCGCGCTCGTCGTGCCCGCCGAGGCTGGCGCCGCTGCCGCGGGTCCGCCCGATGGTGTCGATCTCGTCGATGAAGATGATCGACGGTGCGGTCTTGCGGGCCTCGGTGAACAGCTCGCGGACGCGGGCGGCGCCGACGCCGACGACCATCTCGATGAACTCCGACGCGGCGGCGGAGTAGAACGGCACGTCGGCCTCGCCGGCGACGGCGCGGGCCAGCAGCGTCTTGCCGGTGCCGGGCGCGCCGGTGAGCAGCACGCCGCGCGGGACGCGGGCGCCCATCCGGCGGTACTTGCCGGGGTCCTTGAGGAAGTCGACGACCTCGCTGAGTTCGGCCTCGACCTCGTCGATGCCGGCGACGTCGGCGAAGGTGGCGCGCTTCTCGTCGGGCGCGACGGGCTTCGGCGAGCGGCCGAAGCCGCCCATGATCCCGCCGCCACCGCCGCCGGTCATCCGGCGCTGCAGCCACACCATGACGCCGATCCACAGCCCGACGAACAGCAGGGTGGGCAGCAGCGACAGCGCCAGGTTGGCGAGCAGGCCGCGGTCCTCGTTGACGGGCTTCGCCTCGACCGCGACGCCCTTGTTCACCATCTCGGTGTAGATCTTGTCGTCGGCGAACGCGGGGCGCAGCGTCTCGAACGCGGTGTAGGTCTTCTTCGGGTCCTTCTGCCCGGGGACCTGCTGCGCGCTCTTCAGCTTGCCCTGGATCTGGTAGCCCTTGGTGTAGACGTCCTTGACGTTCCCGGCCTGCACCTGCTGGGTGAAGGCGGTGTAGGGGACGCTCACCTTGTCCTGCCGGCCGGTGTAGTGCATCGAGACGTAGCTCAGCCCGAACACCACGAGCAGCAGCAGCCAGAACAGGGAGGTGTTGCGGCGGGGACGCCAGCCGCCGAAGCCGCCGCCGGCCTTCTTCGGCCGCTCGGGCACGCCCTCGGCGCGCCAGGGCCGCTCGGGGTCGTTGCGCGGCGGCACCGACTCGCGCCGGTCGCGCTCCGTGGAACCTGCACGCTGCGCCGCCGCCTCGCTCGGCTGTGGCGCGGGTCGCTTGGACGGCACGTCTGGCATCTCCCGGTACGCATCGCTCGCGCGTGGCACGAGTGATCGGCTTCAGCGGAGTCCCGGTTCGGGGCTCCGGGGTGGTAAACGGGATTCCGGTACGAGACGTTCCCGTGCCGTATCAGCGGTGGGCGAACGCACTCTCCGGGACGTGGCGCGGGTCACTGCGGGCCGTCGGGGGCGGTGAACCCGTACTTGTGGAACAGCCGCTGCGCCTCGGGCGTGACCAGCCAGGACACGAAGTCGTCGGCGTCCCGGCGGTGCGGCCCCTCCCTGACCGCCGCCGCGGAATAGGTCGCGGTGACGTTCTGGGCGGCCGGAATCGGAACGCTGCTGACCGCGACCCCGGCGGAGCGGAGGTCGGTGATGTAGACCACGCCGGCGTCGGCGTCGCCGACGCGGATCTCGTCCAGCACGGCCCGGGAGCTGATCTCCTCGGCGCTCGTCCGGACGGTCACCCCCGCCTTCGCGAACGCCTGGCGGGTGTAGCGGCCGATCGGCACGGACGAGGCGCCCGCGACGACCCGCAGCCCCCGCCGCTCCAGGTCGCCCAGGCCCTGGATGCGCCTGGGGTTGCCGGGGCCGACGGCGATGGTGAGCGAGTTGCCGCAGATGGCCCGGCGGTGGCCGTCGAGGTACCGGTCGGCCTGGTCCAGGCTGGCGGTGTCGGCGGTCGCCAGCACGTCGCCGGGGTCGCGCTCGGCGAGCCGCTCCGCCATCTCCGCCGAACCGCCGAACTCCGGCCTCACCCGGACGTCCGGGTGCGTCTGGCGGTAGGCCGTGCTCATCTCGCCGAACACCTCGGTGAGCGACGAGGACGCCAGCACCGTCAGCGTCACGGGCCCGGACGAGCCGCCGCACCCGGCGGCGAGGCCGGCCAGGACGACCGGGACGAGCAGGGCGGACGCGCGGGCACGCCCGACGGCGCCGGAAAGGCGCGCTCGGGGGGAGTCGGGCATATCGCAGAATCCTAGGGACGGACCCGGTCCGTCCTCGGGATTCCGCCCTCAGCGTGTCGGCGCCGCCCGAGGGGCGCCCGCCACTCCCGCCGATCGTCTCCGGCGTGTCGGTGCCCGGCGCTACTGTTCCCTCAACCCAGATCACTTTCCCCGGAGGCACGGACGATGTCCCTCGACCTGATGGAACTGCTCCCCGCCGACTGGAGGCAGCGGCTCGACCCGCTGCTCGACCCGGTCGCCACCGCCGCGCTGGGCGCCTTCGTGGCGGGGGAGTACGACGGGCAGACCGTGTACCCGCCCCGCGAGGACCTGTTCAACGCGTTCCGGCACTGCCCGTTCGACCGGGCCCGGGTGCTGATCCTCGGCCAGGACCCCTACCACGGCCCGGGCCAGGCGCACGGGCTCAGCTTCAGCGTCCGCGAGGGCGTGCGGCTGCCTCCGTCGCTGCGCAACATCTACAAGGAGATGGCGTCCGACCTGGAGATCCCGCCCGCCGTGTCCGGCGACCTCACCCCGTGGGCCGACCAGGGCGTCCTGCTGCTGAACGCGGTGCTGACCGTGCGCGGCGGCGACGCCGGGTCGCACGCGGGCAAGGGCTGGGAGGACTTCACCGACGCCGCGATCCGCGCGCTGAACGACAAGACCGACCGCGTCGTGTTCGTGCTGTGGGGCGCCTACGCCCGCAAGAAGGCGCGGCTCATCACCGGCCCGCAGCACACCGTGATCGAGTCGGCGCACCCGAGCCCGCTGAGCGCGAAGAAGTTCTTCGGGACGCGCCCGTTCAGCGCCGTGAACAAGGCGCTGGTCGACGCCGGCCAGCCCGAGATCGACTGGAGCCTCGCCTGACCGCGGCGGGCTGAGCGCCGCACCGGGCCCGCCTCACCCGCGAGGACGAGGCGGGGCGGGTCCGGTTCCCCACGCGGCGGGAGGCGCGCCGGAGCCCGCGCAGCGATGCTCGGGGCATGACCGTTCCAGCCGATCCAACCGAGCCCTTCGCCGGGAACGCGCCGGCCCGGGGCCCGGGCGCCCTGCGGCTCGCCGTCTGCGCGGCGACCGCGGCCGCTTGCGTCCCCTACCTCTCCATCAAGATCGCCTGGCTGTCCGGCAGCACCGTCGGATGGAACGACGCCGCGGCGGCGCGGGACTCCGTCCTGTACGTCGGGAACGCGATCACGCTGGGCATGGACGCGTTGGCGGTGCTGGTCGCCTGCGCGTTCACGTTCCCGTGGGGACGGCGCGTCCCGGCGTGGCTGCTGCTGCCGCCGATCTGGGTCGCGACCGGGCTGCTCGCGCCGATCGCGCTCGCCGTCCCGCTGGGGACGGCGATCCAGAGCCTGGCGTCCACGGAGCCCGTGACGGGGACCGGGAACGGCTTGCAGGGGTGGGTGTACGGCGTCGTCTACACGGGGTTCACGCTCCAGGGGATCGGGCTGCTCACCGCCTTCGTCCTCTATGCGCGGAGGCGGTGGCCCGGCGTGTTCACCGTCCGCACCGTGGACGTCCCCACAGGCCCGACCCGATCGCTGCAACTGCTGCTGGCGCGCGGAGCGGTCGTTCCGGCCGCCGTCTGCGCGGCCGTGCACTTCTTCTGGGGGTTCGGCGGGACGGCGGGGCTCCCGCACGACCTGGCGGCCGACCGGAACGCACCGCAGCAGGTCCTCGACGGTGTGTGGGGCCTGCTCGCGCTCGGAGGTGCCGTGGGGCTCCTCGCGCTGGCCGGGCGGGCGCGCCGTCCGGCCCGGTTCGTCCTGCCGCTGGCCGCGGTCTGGGTAGGCGCGGGCGCGATGTTCGCCTGGTCGCTGTACGGACTGATCGTGACGCTGGCGGCGGCGGACGCGCTGGGCGCCGACACGGCGCCGGTGAGCGGCCTGGTCGCGCTCGGCGGCACGCTCACCGGGCTCGTCGCCGCGCTGACCGGCGCGTTCCTGCTCGCCGAGCACGGCGGTGCCCGGCGCGCGGCTCAGAGCGCCAGGCCGATGGCGAGCAGCACCCCGTAGGCGATCTGGAGGCGGCCGGTCTCGCCCAGCACCGGGATCAGGGCGGGGCCGGACGCGCCGCCCAGCACCTTCTGCGTCGGCGGGATCGACAGCGGCGCGGCGAGCAGCGCGATCAGCGCCCACGGGTGCGGCGCGGCCAGCACCAGCACGAACATGAACGGCAGCGCGGCGCACGCGGCGTACATGATCCGGGTGCGGCGGTCGCCGAGGACGACCGCGAGCGTCCGCTTGCCGGACTCGCGGTCGGTGGGGATGTCGCGCAGGTTGTTGGCGACCAGCAGCGCGCAGGCGAGCAGGCCGACCGGCACCGCCGCCGCCCAGCCCTCCCAGGGCAGCTTCTCGGCCTGCACGAACACGGTCCCGACGACGGCGACGAGGCCGAAGAACACGAAGACCGACACCTCGCCGAGGGCCCGGTAGCCGTACGGGGTCTTGCCGCCGGTGTAGAACCACGCGGCGAGGATCGCGACCGCGCCGACCAGCAGCAGCCACCAGGTGGTGACGGCGGCGAGCACCAGCCCGGCCACGGCGGCGGCCAGGAAGCAGCCGAGCGCGGCGGCGAGGACCTGCTTGGGCGGCGCGACCTTCGAGCCGACGAGGCGCAGCGGCCCAACGCGGTCCTCGTCGGTGCCGCGGATGCCGTCGCTGTAGTCGTTGGAGTAGTTCACGCCGATCTGCAGGACGAGCGCGACGAACGCCGCCAGGAGCGCGCGCCACCAGATGGCGTGGTCCACGCCGATCGCGACGCCGGTGCCGACGACGACGGGAACGAGGGACGCGGGAAGGGTGCGGGGCCGCGATCCGGCGACCCATTGGTTCAGCGTGGCCACAGTTACCGCTCGTTCTCGTGGGACGACAGGGGTTCAGGGGGTGTCAGCCGCCCTGGGGTTCCGATTCTTCCCGATGTCGATCAGTGCTCGGGCGCAGCCGGAGCGAGAGGATCAGCCCGGCGGCGAGGATCGCGGCGGTCGTGAGCGCGGCGTGCCTGGTCGCGACGGCGAGGCTCGCGTCCGCGGCGTGCGCCTCGACCGCCGTGCCGGGACTGTCGTGAAGATCACGTCCGTACGTCCCGGCGCTCTCGCGCAGGTGCCGGGTCACCGACGCCTGCACGTCGGGCGCCAGCGCCGTCCCGGCGAGCCGGTCGCTCATCGCGTGCCCGAGGCTCGTGGCGAACACCGTCCCGATCAGGGCGATGCCGAGGGCGGCGCCGACCTGCCGCGCGGTGGACTGTGTGCCGGACGCCTGCCCGGCCTGCGCCGGCGGGACGTCCGCGAGCGAGACGTTCGTGAGCTGCGCCGACGTCAGGCCGAGGCCCAGGCCGTACAGCAGCATCCAGGGCGCGAGCCCGAACCCGCCGGTCGTCGCGGACACGGTGACGCCGAGGGCGAGGACGGCGGCGACCTCCAGCACCATGCCGATCTGCACGACCCGGTGCGCGCCGCGCTTGTTGGCGAGCTTGCCCGCGTACCCGCCGGTGAGGAACGCCCCGAGGGCCAGCGGCAGGATCGCGACGCTGATCTGCAGCGGGTTCGTGCCGTGCACGCCCAGCAGGAACAGCGGCAGGATGAACAGCAGCCCCAGCTCGCCCACGTTGATCAGGGACGAGGCGAGGTTGCCGTGCCGGAAGTTCGGGATCCGGAACAGGTCGAGGTCCAGCATCACCGGACGGCCCGCCGCCGCCCGCGCCCGCTCGACCACCACCAGCGCCGCGATCAGCACGATCCCGAGCGCGATCACCACCGGGACGGGCGACAGCCCGGTGCCCGGCCACTCGAACCCGCCCACCGAGAACCGCCGGGTGGCCGCCCACCAGCCGTACGTCTGGCCCTCGATCAGCCCGCACACCAGCGCGGCGAGCCCGAGCGCGGACAGCGCCGCCCCGGACCAGTCGATCTCGCGCAGCGTGCCCCGCGCGGCGGCGCCCGCCCCGCGGGTCTCCGGCATCAGCCGGAACGCGGCCGCGATGAGCGCCGCGCCGAGCGGCACGTTGATCCCGAACGCCCAGCGCCAGCCGCCGCCGGTCGCGACGGCCCCGCCGATCAGCGGCCCGAGCGCGGCCATCCCGCTGATCATCGAGCCCCAGATCCCGAACGCGATGGCACGGTCCCGTCCGGTGAACACCGCGTTCACCGTGGACAGCGTCGCGGGCAGGACCATCGACGCACCGACGCCCTGCGCCGCCCGCGCCGCCACCAGCGCGCCGCCGCCGCCCGCCGCCGCGGCGGCGAGGCTCGCGAGCGCGAACACCGCCACGCCCAGCACGAACATCCGGCGCCGCCCGAACAGGTCGCCCGCGCGGCCGAACGGGATCAGCAGCGCCGCGAACACCAGCGAGTACACCGAGGTGATCCACTCCGCGCCGGCGGTCGTCAGGTCCAGGTCGGACACGATCCGCGGCAGCAGCACGCCGACGATGGTGGCGTCCACGACGACCAGCGACACGCCCAGGCTGATGACGACCATGCCGAGCCACCGGCGGTGGTCGGCGCTCGGCGGCGTCGCCGGGGCATGCGGCGACAGGGAGGTGGACTCGGGCACGGCCTCAACGATATGGCCGGACGGGCCGTGCCCCTCACCGACCCCTGCCGAACAGCGCCCCTATCGAACGGTGCTCTCAGCGAACGGTGATGTCAGCGAACGGTGATGTCGGTGTGGAGCCGGACCTGCCGGACGGGCTCGCCCATGTCGAGGGTGCGGGCCGTCCCGTCCGGCGCCCAGCCGGCGCCGCCGAGGAACGCCCGGGTGACCTCGTCCTTCTCGAAGGCCCAGCTGATCAGGGTGGTGAAGCCGTCCTCGCGGAGCAGGTCGACGGTGGCGGCGAGCAGCCGGCTGCCGTGCCCGGCGCGGGCGTGCAGCGGGTCGACCAGCAGGGTGATCAGCTCGGCCGTGGTCGCGGCGTCGAGGTCGGGGTCCTCGGCGGGCGCGTGCGCCGCGAACCCCACCACCAGATCGGACGCGACCGCGACGAGAAGCCGGTGCCGCGGGCTCGGCGGGTTCGCCGCCGCGTCCGCCCACCGCTCCCGCCACGCCTCCAGCGCGTCCGGGCCGGTCACCCGGTCGAGGACGCCGGCGGGGAGCAGGTCGCGGTAGGCGTGCCGCCAGGCTCGCACCTGGATGTCGGCGACGGCGGCCGCGTCCGCGCGCCGCGCTTCCCGCACCCCCGCATCGGCCCCACCACCGGTCATGGCAGCCCCTCTCCCTGGACGATCACCGCACACCCTAGGGCCCGGGCACCGGGTCAGGCGCGGTTGCGGGCCCGGTAGGCGCGGGTCTTGGTGCGGTTGCCGCAGGTGCGCATCGAACACCAGGACCGCGACCGGTTCTTGGACGTGTCGAGGAACGCCCAGCGGCAGGTGCCCTCCTGGCAGACCTTGAGGCGCGGCCACGTCCCGGCGGCGGCCGCGTCCATGATCGCGGCGGCGAGGCGGGCGAGTCCCGCGGCGGCCGTCGCGGGCGGGTCGAGCGGGACGAGCGCGGGCCGCGGCCCGGTGAGGTCGACGCGCAGCGGCAGCGCGGCGAGCGCGTCCTCCAGTTCGCCGGGGAAGCCGGCCTCCTGCGGCCCGTGGTGGGCGGCCATGGCCTCGCGCAGGCCCTCGCGCAGGGTGATCGCGGTGCTCAGGTCGGCGGGTCCGGCGGGCGTCCCGGGAGGGACGAGCCCGCGCCCGGCCAGCCATCCGGCCAGCGCCTCCGGCGCGGGGAGGCCCTCGGTGCCGGAGTCGACGTCCAGCGTGTTGACGAAGTCCTGCAGCAGCAGGGCCGGGTCGTCGGTCTGCGCGTCCGTCATCGTCCCTCCACCCGTCCGTGAGCAGCCTACCAACCGTCGACACCAGTGAACGGGTTTGAGTGGTTGCACGATTCCGACACCACCGTTACCGTTTCACTGGTGTCAACGAAGGGAGGCGCGATGAACGCGCTGCCGTACCTGGCGGGCCTCGCGACCCGGCACGCCTGGGCCGAGCGGGAGTTCGCCCGACTGCAGGCCGACATCGTCGAGGCGCGGCTCACCGCCGGCGCCCTGGCGAGGGAGCGCGCGGCGCGCAGGCGGGCCCGGCTCGGCGCCCGGCTCCGCGCCCTGCGCCCGGCGCGTCCGGTCCGCCGTCCCGAGCCCGTGCACTGCCGCCGCGCCGCCGCGCGCTCGGTCCGGATCGCCCGTCCCGTGGGAGGAGCCCGATGACCGGCCTGAAACTCGGCGTCGTGGTCGACTGCGCCGACCCGGAGGCGCTGGCCGCGTTCTGGGGCGGGCTGCTCGGCGTGCGGACCGCCGCCGCCGAGGACGGCTGGCTCGACCTGGAGCCGGCCGGCGAGGGCGGCCCGGTCCTGTCGTTCCAGCGCGTCCCGGAGCGCAAGACGGTCAAGAACCGGATCCACTTCGACCTGGACGTCCCCGACATCCACGCCGCCGGCGAGCGCGCCGCCCACCTCGGCGCGACCCCGGCCGGCGAGCCGATGGGCGACCCGCGGGCCCCCTTCCGGGTGTGGCGCGACCCGGAGGGCAACGAGTTCTGCTTCTGCACGGCGCCCTGACCGCCCTGACCGCCCTGACCGCCCTGACTGCTCTGACCGCCCGACCGTCCTGACGGCCATCGCCCCTGGCCGTCCGGCGGGACGTCAGCGCAGGACGGTGGCGAGGCGCCGGACGCCCTCCGCCAGCTCGGCCTCCGACGACGCGCTGCCGTAGCTCAGCCGCAGGAAGGGCGCGGGCGGCTCGGCGGGGAAGAACGGCCTCCCCGCGCTGACCAGCACGCCCGCGCGCAGCGCGGCCTCGGCGACGGCGACGTCGTCGAGGCCGTCCGGCAGCCGGACCCACAGGTGGAGGCCGCCCGCCGGACGGTTCGGGCGCAGCTCAGGCAGGTCGCGGGCGAGCGCGGCGCGCAGCGCGTCGCGGCGCGCCGGCAGCGCCGTCCGCAGCGCCCGGAGGTGCCTCGGCCAGCCGGGCGAGCTGACGAGTTCGAGCAGCGTCTCCTGCAGCGGCCGGGCGGGGAAGAACTCTTCGACGAGCTGCGTCGCGCGGATCCGCTCGGCGACCGGGCCGCGCGCGATCACCGCGGCGATCCGCAGGCTCGGCGCGGTGGCCTTGGTGAGCGAGGCGATGTGCACGACCCGGCCGTCGGCGTCCTGCGCGATCAGTGGCGGTGGAGGCGGGTCGATGCCGAGGTGGCGCGCGTAGTCGTCCTCCACCACGAAGGCCCCGGCGGCGCGCGCGATGTCGAGGACGCGCGCGCGCCGGTCGGCGCTCAGCACCGCCCCGGTCGGGTTGTGGAAGGCCGGCTGGCAGTAGAACGCCCGCGCGCCGCTCATCGCGAACGCTTCCGCGAGCAGGTCGGGGCGGACGCCGTCGGCGTCCACCGGCACGGGGACGGGCCGCAGGCCGCTCTCCCGCGCGACGGCCAGCACGCCGAGATACGTCGGCGACTCGACCAGGACGGGCGCGCCGGGCGGGAGCAGCGCCCGCAGCACGGTGGTGAGCGACTGCTGCCCGCCGTTGGCGACGGTCACGTCGCCGGGGGACACGCCGCCGCCGACGCTGCGGGCGAACCAGGCGCGCAGTTCGGGCACGCCGCCGGGGCGGGGCATGTCCCACGCGTTCGGCCGCCGGGCCGCCCGCCCCGCGGCGTTCGCCAGGGCGCGGACCGGCTGCAGGCTCGGGTGCGGGTAGCCGCCGCTGAGCGCGACGGCGCCCTCCGGCGGCGGGGTGAGCAGCCAGGACACGCCCGCCGCGTCCACCGAGCGGCCGGCGAGGGCCACCGCCTGCCAGCCGAAGTCGGCGGGTTCGGACGCGGGGGAAGGCCGGCGTGCGGCGAACGCGCCCGCGCCCGGGCGCGTGACGACCAGGCCCTCGGCGGCGAGCAGCCCGATGGCCCGCGACACCGTGACGGGGCTGACGCGGTGCCTTTCGACCAGCGCCCGGCTCGACGGCAGTCGCTCGCCCGGGCTCAGCCGGCCCACCTCGGTGCGCAGCGCGTCGGCGAGCGCCGCCACACTGCTATCGTTATTCATGAGAAACAAGGATAGCGCTACTGCCTCCAGCCCGGTAGCGGGCACGAGGCCGGGGATCGGCATCTGGCTCGCCGCGCTGGGCGTGCTGATCTTCTCTTTCACCCTTCCGGGCACCGAATACGGGCTGGAGGGCCTCGACCCCTACCTGATCGGGGTCGGCCGGTCGGCCGCCGCGAGCGTCCTCGCCGCGATCGCACTGCTATCGGTCCGGGCCCGCCGGCCGTGCGGCCGCGAGTGGGGCGCGCTCGCCGTCGCGGCCGCCGGGGTGGTCTTCGGGTTCCCGATCCTGTCCACGCTCGCGCTCGACCGGGGCGCCTCGTCCTCCCACTCGGCGGTCGTGGTCGGGCTGCTCCCGGCGGCGACCGCCGTCCTCGGCGTGCTGCGCGCGGGCGAGCGCCCGTCCCGCGCCTTCTGGCTCGCCGGTGCCTCCGGCGCCGCCTGCGTCACCGGCTTCGCGCTGATCCGGGGCGCCGGCCGGTTCAGCGCCGCCGACCTGCTGCTGTTCGGTGCGCTGCTGGCCGCCGCCGCGGGCTACGCCGAGGGCGGCCGCCTCGCCCGCGACATGCCCGGCTGGCGGGTGATCTCCTGGGCGCTCGTCCTGGCGGCGCCGATCACGGTCCCGGTGACCGGCGGCCTGCTCGCGACGACGCACCCGCACTGGACGGGCCACGCCGTGCTCGGCTTCGGCTACGTGACCGCCTTCTCCGCCTACCTCGGCTTCTTCGCCTGGTACGAGGGGCTGGCGCGGGCCGGGATCGCCCGCGCGAGCCAGGTCCAGCTCGCGCAGCCGGTGATGACGCTCGGCTGGTCGTGGCTGCTGCTCGGCGAGTCGATCGACGCGGTGACCGTGCTGGGCGCCGCCGGCGTCCTCGTCTGCGTGGCCCTGACCCAGCGGACGCGGGTGCGCCGCGCCCCCTCCGCCTTCCCGGTCGTGGCCGGGACGCCCACAATGGACGGTAGGGCGTCACGAGACGGTGACCATCGAGGAGCCTTGCATGGCCGACAAGCCGACCGTTCCTGAGGGCGGGTTCTGGCCCGCCCCGGACATCCCGCAGCCGAACATCTACCCGATGGAGTGGCGGGTCGAGACCGACAAGCTCGCCGCGATCTACGAGAAGTCGAAGCGGACCGTCTGGAACCCCGCCGACCTGCCGTGGGACGAGTTGCGCCCGGACGGGTTCCCGCCGGAGCAGCGCCTCGGGCTCATGTACTGGTTCGCGGTGCTCGCCAACTTCGACGCCTCCGGGCCCGCGGTGTTCGCCCGCGCGACCATCCACGCGTTCGAGCAGCACGAGGAGGACCCGGTCCGCAAGTGCTTCTTCTCCATCACCCGCGACGAGATGAACCACGAGGAGTGCTGCCAGCGGTCGATCGCGCGGATCTGGCCGGGCGGGCCGCTCGACTGGACGCCGCGGACCGACCTGGAGAAGGCCGCGCACAACAACATCGGCTGGCTCTACCACAACGGCGGCCGCTACTGGCAGGGCTACAACAGCGCCGTCCGCAAGTACTCGCTGGCCGTGCTGTTCACCAGCTTCATGATGGGGGAGATGGCCGCGTCGACGCTGTTCCGCGGCATGGCGTCCGGCACCCGGCATCCGCTGTTCGGCGAGATGTTCAAGCGGATCGGCCGGGACGAGTCGCGGCACCTGCAGATCTGCATGACGATCCTGGAGAACGAGTGGCCCGGCCTCACCGAGGACGTCAAGGGCCAGATCACCAAGCAGCTGCGGGCCGGCTTCGTGTTCCTGTCGATGATCCTCTGGGAGCCGCCGGAGGGCTTCTGGGACCTGCCGCCCTACTTCCTGCACAACCACCGCGTGCTGATGGACCACGCCCGCGACGCGGGTCTCGGCGTGCTGTCGTTCGACGAGCAGGCGGAGAACTGGCGGGTCGCGATCGCCCGCGTCCGCGCGATCGTGGAGCGCTGGGGCATCGAGTTCCCCGCGATCCCCGAGCTGGACATCTCCGGCGTCGACGTCAGCGGCATCGAGGCTGAGGACATCATCCCGGTCTTCTGAAGGCGGTGCGTTCGGCGCCGGGCGCCCGGCGCCGGACGCACCGCGAAGAGTTCTCGGTCCTTGACGGTTCAGTCTTTGACGATCTGGGCCAGCAGGGTGACGACGCCGACTCCGACCCCGATCGGGATCGCGGCCTGCGGGGCCATCGCGGTCAGAGCGCCGGCGCCGATCGCCACGAGGACGATCAGGAGCGCCCGGGTGCTGAGCAGTGCCTCGCGAGGGGGAACGACTCCCCGTCCCCGGGCCGACTTCGTCGGTAGCAGGGGTCTCGGTTCGGCCTGGTCAGGTCGTGCTCGCATGTCGGTTCGACCTCCATCCCGGTATTTCGGAACAGGATCGGGGCGGCCCCCCATTCGAGACCCAGTCGAGACCGGAAGCCCGGCACCGCTAGGCCGCCTCGTCACCCAAGAATTCCCCCGGTGTCAACGCTTTCCGCACCCGGCGCGCGGTTCGGGGGCAATCATGATCGACCCATGGCCGACGCGTGCCCTCCGGCTTGCCGGACGCGGACCCGGCGGGCTCCACGGCGCCCGAAGTGCCGGATCGATACGCGATCATTGCCGGATGGCGGGGATGAGGCGGTCTGGCGGGATACGGCGGTCTGGTGGGAGACGGCGCGGAGGCCGGCGCGGCGCGCTGCGGTGGGCGGGCTGGACGGCCGCGTACGTGCTGGGGCTGGTCGCGCTCACCCTCTCCGGCGCGTGGACGTGGTGGCAGCCCGAGCCGGAGGCGCGCGGCACCGAGGCGAACGCGCTGTGGGCCAGGCACCAGTGGGTGGGGGAGCCGCACACCGACGCCGAGTACCGGGCGCTCGCGGAGCTCCTCAAGCAGAACCGCATCACCGACGTGTTCTTCCACTCCGGGCCGTTCGAGGCGGACGGGACGGTCCCCGCGGCCAAGTACCGGTACGCGAAGCGGCTCAACGACGCCGTCCACAAGTACGCGCCGGGCGTGCGGACCCAGGCGTACCTGGGCCAGATCCGCACGGTGAACGGCAAGGGCGTCATCGAGCTGGACGACACCGCCGTGCGGGTGCGCGTCGCGAGCACCGCGGCGGATCTCCTCGACGTCGGCTTCGACGGGATCCACTACGACTTCGAGCCGATCTACCCCGACGACCGGGCGTTCCTCGCGCTGCTGGAGAAGACCCACGAGCTCACCCGCTCCCGCGGCCGCCTGCTGTCGGTGGCGCTGGAGCAGCCGACGCTCGTGGACGCGGCGCAGCCCGTCTACAAGGCGCTGCTCCCGCGCACGGGCCCCTGGCACTATCCGCCGCGTCCCACCGACGCCTTCCTGCGGAAGGTCGCCCGGCGCGTCGACCAGGTGGCGATCATGACCTACGACGTGTCGCTGCCGACGCGGTCGCTCGCGGGCTGGCACTTCGCCCGGCACACCCGCCACACCCTCGAATTGATCGGCGATCAGGTCACGGTCTTCATGGGCGTGCCCACCTATCGGCCCTTGATGGACTGGGCTGAGAATCTCACCGTCGCCCTCCGTGGTGTACGGCGCGGAATCGGCGAGCTCAAACGCCCGCCGAAGCGTCCGTACGGCGTCGGCGTGTACGCGGACTGGACCACATCGCCGGCCGAATGGGCCCGATATCGCGCGACATGGCTGCCCGCGACGACAGAAAAAGTTGGCCGCTGAGAAACCCGGCCGACTACGTACCGATTTCTCCGTATGCCCAGGTAAGAAGGGGTGTATAGCGGGACATGGGCGGGGTACGGATCGGTGCGGTGAAGCGGGCCGTACCGGCGGCTGGCAAGGGAAGCGGAGGACGAGGCCGATGCGCATTCAGCAGACCGCGCGGCATGACGCCGACCGGCTCAGCGAGCTGTCAGCCGAGTTCGCCGGATGGCGGATCGGGCGGGGCGGGTCCGGCCACTGGTGGGCGGTCCGGGGCAACGATCTCGTGCGCACGCCGGACGTCGAGGAACTGCGCGGCCGGCTGCGCGAACTGACCGGAGGGTCACGTTATCCAACCGAGTCCGGGAAGTGGCCGGACTGACCCCGTAACGAGGCATTTGCGTGCCACGATGTCGGGTGTGGGAGCCGCCGCCACGCGTACCCCCGAGCGTGTGGCGGCGGCTTCTTCCATGCCCGCTTCGCGCCCGCTTCCACGCCCGCCCCGAGCCCGGCCCGCGGGGCCGCCGGCGCCCCCGTCCCGCCCCGGCCGCCGAACCCCTCGACCTGCGGCTCCAACCCGGCGGCCGGAACGGTACCGTTCGATGCATGGCACCCAGCACATCGACCGACGCCCCGTTCGGGCGGATGCTGACCGCGATGGTCACGCCGTTCCTGCCGGACGGCGGAGTCGACTACGACGGCGCCGCGCGCCTCGCGACCCACCTGGTCGACGAGCGGCGCCACGACGGCCTGGTCGTCAACGGGACGACCGGCGAGTCGCCGACGACGAGCGACGACGAGAAGAGCACGCTTCTGCGCGCGGTCATCGAGGCGGTCGGCGACCGCGCCGTGATCGTCGCCGGTGCCGGAACCAACCACACCGAGCACACCCTGAAACTCGCGCGGCAGGCCGAGGCCGCCGGCGCGCACGGTCTGCTCGTGGTCACCCCGTACTACAACAAGCCGCCGCAGGAGGGCCTGATCCGCCACTTCACGGCGGTGGCCGACGCGACGGGCCTGCCGAACATGCTCTACGACATCCCGGGGCGCGCCGGGGTGCCGATCCAGAACGACACGCTGATCCAGCTCGCCGAGCACCCGCGGATCATCGCCGTCAAGGACGCCAAGGGCGACCTGTTCGGCGCGTCCCGGGTGATGGCGGAGACCGACCTGGTCTGGTACTCCGGCGACGACGTGCTGAACCTGCCCTGGCTGTCGGTCGGCGCCGCCGGGTTCGTCAGCGTGGTCGGCCATGTCGTGGGAACCGAACTCCATGAGATGATCGACGCATACCGCGCCGGTGAGCATGGGCGGGCGCTGGAGATCCACCGGCGGCTGCTGCCCGTGGTCACCGCGATCATGACCCGTACGCAGGGCGCCATCGCCGTCAAGGCAGCGCTGAACCTGCTGGGCCTCCCCGGGGGCGGCGCGCTGCGCGCCCCGCTGGTGGAGGCCACGCCGGAGTTCGCGGCGCGCCTGCGCGAAGACCTCACGATAGGGGGAGTCAAAGTGCCGGAGGTCGTCATTCCGGAGGTCGCCCGGTGAGTCATCCTCACCCGGAGCTCTCGGACCCGCCCGCGCCGCCCGAGGGCGGTCTGCGCATCGTCGCGCTCGGCGGGCTGGGGGAGATCGGCCGCAACATGACGGTCTACGAGTACGGCGGTCGCCTGCTCGTCGTCGACTGCGGTGTGCTCTTCCCCGAGACCGAGCAGCCCGGCATCGACCTGATACTGCCGGACTTCGAGTACATCAGGGACCGCCTCGACGACATCGAGGCCGTCGTCCTCACGCACGGGCACGAGGACCACATCGGCGCGGTCCCGTACCTGCTGCGCGAGCGCCGCGACATCCCGCTGGTCGGCTCGCGGCTCACGCTGGCCCTGCTGGAGGCCAAGCTCACCGAGCACCGCATCAAACCGGTCACCGACGTGGTGGCCGAGGGCGAGCGGCGCACGTTCGGGCCGTTCGAGTGCGAGTTCTTCGCCGTCAACCACTCGATCCCGGACGCCCTCGCGCTCGCCGTCCGCACGTCCGCCGGGCTCGTCCTGCACACCGGCGACTTCAAGATGGACCAGCTGCCGCTGGACGGCCGGCTCACCGACCTGCCCGGGTTCGCCCGGCTCGGCACCGAGGGCATCGACCTGCTGCTGTCGGACTCGACCAACGCCGAGGTCCCGGGCTTCGTCACCAGCGAGCGCAACATCGGCCCGGTCGTCGACGAGGTGTTCCGCACCGCGCAGGAGCGGCTCATCGTCGCCTGCTTCGCCTCCCACGTGCACCGCGTGCAGCAGGTGCTGGACGCGGCCGTCGCCAACGGCCGCAAGGTGTGCTTCGTCGGCCGCTCGATGGTCCGCAACATGGGCGTCGCCCGCGAACTGGGCTACCTGAACGTCCCCGAGGACGTGATGGTCGACCAGAAGGAGCTGGACGACATCCCCGGCGACCGGCTGGTGCTGGTGTGCACCGGCTCGCAGGGCGAGCCGATGTCGGCGCTGTCGCGGATGGCCAACCGCGACCACTCGATCCGCATCACCGACCGCGACACCGTGATGCTGGCGTCCTCGCTGATCCCGGGCAACGAGAACGCGGTGAACCGCGTGATCAACGGCCTCACCCGGTGGGGCGCGCGGGTCGTGCACAAGGGCAACGCGCTGGTGCACGTGTCGGGGCACGCGTCGGCGGGCGAGCTGCTGTACGTGCTGAACGTGACGAAGCCGAGCAACTTCATGCCGATCCACGGCGAGTGGCGGCACCTGCGGGCGCACGCCAAGCTCGCCGCGCTCACCGGCGTGCCGGACGACAACATCGTCATCGCCGAGGACGGCGTCGTCGTCGACCTGGTGGAGGGGCGGGCCCGGATCGTCGGCGCCGTCCCGGCCGGGTACGTGTACGTGGACGGCCTCTCGGTCGGCGAGGTCACCGAGACCTCGCTGAAGGACCGCCGGATCCTCGGCGAGGAGGGCTTCGTCTCCATCGTCGTCGGCATCGACTCGACCTCCGGCAAGCTGGTGGCCGGGCCCGAGGTGCACGCCCGCGGCGCCGGCATCGTCAACGAGGACTTCGACGAGATCATCGAGCGGATCGAGGGCGTGCTGGCCGGCGCGGCCGGCGACGCCGTGAACGACACGCACCAGATCAGCCAGCTGATCCGGCGCACGGTCGGCAAGTGGGTGAGCGACAACTACCGCCGCCGCCCCATGATCATCCCGGTGGTCGTCGAGGTGTAGCCGCCGCCCGGGACGGCCGTGCCGCGCACCGCGCGCGGCCGTCCCGGGCCGCGTCGTGCCCGCTCGTCCGGTATGGGCAACACGCCCGTTCGCCGTCCCGGGAACCCGGACGCTCCTTGGTTACTCTCATGAGCATGGCCACACGTGCGTCCGGGGGAGCGAAGACCACCTCCTCGCGTACCGGGGGCAGCGCGGCTCGCAAACCCGCAGGGCCGACCCCCCGGAAGCGAACGAACGGCAGCGCCAGGAGCGGCGGAGCGAAGGGCGGTGGAGCGAGGGGCGGGGCCAAGGGCGGCGCGGGCCGGGGATCCGGCCGGGGCCGCCCGCCGCAGAAGCCGGACCCGATCTCGCAGGCCGTCCTCGGCTTCTTCAAGCTGCTGTTCAAGCTGTACCTGCTCGCGGCGGTCGCCGTCGGCTCGATCTTCCGCGCCTACGGCGACGGCGCCCGCAACCTCGATCCCGAGCACCGGCGCGACGGGCTCGGGCTCGCGCTGCTCGGCTCGTCGATCGTGCTGGCGTCGGTGACCTGGTTCCGGCCGGACGGCGTCGTCACGATCGCGCTGGAGAAGGTCGTGCGCGGCGGCATCGGCATCGTGGCCATGGCGCTGCCGGTGGTGCTGGCGCTGCTGGCGTGGCGGACGCTGCGCCATCCCGAGCAGAACGAGGAGACCGGCCGCGTCGTCATCGGCCTGACCGCGCTCACCGTCGGGGTGCTCGGCATCCTGCACATCGCGGCGGGCATCCCGTCGCCGGCCAAGGACATGGCCGGCGTGCGCGACGCGGGCGGCGTCGTCGGCTGGCTGGTGTCGGCGCCGCTGGACGCCGCGCTCAGCGGCTGGGTGGCGGTGCCGCTGCTGCTCCTGCTGTCGGGGTTCGGACTGCTGGTCATCACCGCGACCCCGATCGCGAAGGTGCCCGAGCGGGTCGGCGACCTGTGGGCCGTCGCGACGCTGCAGGGCCGCCCGGAGCGCCCGTCCGACGCGTCGGACGAGGAGCCCGAGGCGCCGAAGAAGCGCCGCCGCAAGAAGAAGGCGGACGAGGCCGAGGACGAGCTGGAGGTCGGCGAGCACTCGCGGCCGTACGACACGCCGCTGCTGGAGGACGAGCCGAAGCGCCCGGACCGGCCGAGCCGCGACCTCGCGGACGAGCTGTTCGAGCCGGACCCGTTCGGCGGGGACGTCCCGCCGCCGGCGCCGCCGATCGACGACGTGCCCCCGCCGGCCGACCCGGTCCTGGAGGAGCCCGCGCCGCCCGAGGAGCCCGCGCACGGCGACGTCCCGGACCCGACCCCGGCGCCGCGCAGCTCCGAGCAGCTCCCGCTGTCGTCGTCCGGCGAGATCTACGTCCTGCCGGACCCGGCGGCGCTGCGGCCGGGCAGCGTGGCCAAGCCGCGCACGAAGGCCAACGACACGGTGGTCAACGCGCTCACCGGCGTGCTGGAGCAGTTCGACATCGACGCGCAGGTCACCGGGTTCACCCGGGGGCCGACGATCACCCGGTACGAGATCGAGCTCGGTCCCGCGGTGAAGGTGGAGAAGGTCACCGCGCTGACCAAGAACATCGCGTACGCGGTGAAGAGCGCGGACGTGCGGATCATCTCCCCGATCCCCGGCAAGTCGGCGATCGGGGTGGAGATCCCGAACACCGACAAGGACATCGTCAGCCTCGGCGACGTGCTGCGCTCCCCGGCGGCGACCAACGAGCACCACCCGATGGTGGTGGGGCTCGGCAAGGACGTCGAGGGCCGCACCGTGGTGGCGAACCTCGCGAAGATGCCGCACATCCTGATCGCGGGCGCGACGGGCGCGGGCAAGTCGACCTGCATCAACGGGCTGATCACGTCGGTGCTGATGCGGGCGACGCCGGACGAGGTGCGGATGATCCTGGTCGACCCGAAACGGGTCGAGCTGACCATGTACCAGGGCATTCCCCACCTGATCACCCCGATCATCACGAACCCCAAAAAGGCGGCGGAAGCCCTCGAATGGGTCGTCGGCGAAATGGACCGCCGGTACGACGACCTCGCCGCGTCCGGGTTCCGGCACATCGACGACTTCAACAAGGCGGTGAAGGCGGGCAAGCTCACCGCGCCGCCCGGCAGCGAGCGCGTCTACACCCCCTACCCCTACATGCTGGTGATCGTCGACGAGCTCGCCGACCTGATGATGGTCGCGCCGCGCGACGTCGAGGACTCGGTCGTCCGCATCACCCAGCTCGCCCGCGCCGCCGGCATCCACCTGGTGCTCGCGACGCAGCGCCCGTCCGTCGACGTCGTCACCGGCCTCATCAAGGCCAACGTGCCGTCCCGGCTGGCGTTCGCGACGTCCTCGCTGTCCGACAGCCGCGTCATCCTCGACCAGCCGGGCGCGGAGAAGCTCGTCGGGCAGGGCGACGCGCTGTTCCTGCCGATGGGCGCGAGCAAGCCCATGCGGATCCAGAACGCCTACGTGTCGGAGAAGGAGATCCACTCGGTCGTCGACCACTGCAAGGCGCAGATGGAGGCGAACTACCGGGAGGACGTCGCCGAGTCGTCCGCGCCGAAGAAGGAGATCGACGAGGAGATCGGCGACGACATGGACCTGCTCGTCCAGGCGATCGAGCTGGTGGTGTCGACGCAGTTCGGGTCCACCTCGATGCTGCAGCGCAAGCTGCGCGTCGGCTTCGCCAAGGCGGGCCGGCTGATGGACCTGATGGAGAGCCGCGACATCGTCGGGCCGAGCGAGGGGTCCAAGGCGCGCGACGTCCTCGCCAAGCCCGACGACCTGCCGGGAGTGCTCGCGGAACTGCGCGGCGGAGGTTGACCGGGCGTTCCCCCGCGGCGCACTTACCGCGGGGGAACAACGGAATGTCGGCGCGGTTACCGTCATATGGCCACCGGATACCGGGAACGGCATGGCGGAATGATGCGAAATCTTGCCCTGTTTCGAACGTGTTGGCGCTCGCCGAGCGGGCATTCCCGTTTCTAGACTGGTGTCGCATCAGCGTGGAACCAGCCGCGAACGCGCTCGAAGGAGGCCCGGCGTGAGCATCGGTGAGACCTTGGCCCAGGAGCGTCGGCAGGCGGGTCTCTCGGTGACGCAGGTCAGTCTCCAGACGCGGATCCGCGAGACGGTGATCCGCGGCATGGAGTCCGACGACTTCTCCGCCTGCGGCGGCAACTTCTACGCGCGCGGGCACATCCGCAGCGTCGCGCGGGTCATCGGCATCGATCCGGAACCGCTGGTCAGCGAGTTCGACGCCGCGCACGGCGGCGCGCCGCAGCCGGTGTCGGCGACGGCGGCGTTCGAGCCGGAGCGCCCGATCCCGTTCCGCGAGCGCCGCTCGGCGAACTGGAGCGCGGCGATGGCGCTCGCCCTCGCCGTCGTGGTGATCGCCGGGGTCGTCCAGGCGGTCCGGCACGACGGCGGGCACGAGCGGCACACCGCGCGGCAGGTCGCCGGGACGCCCTCGGCGGGCCCCGCGAAGCCGACCCCCTCCGCGCCGCCCAAGTCCACCGACCCGGTGGCGGCGGCGCCGCGCACCACGGTCGAGGTCGAGGCCGTCGCGAAGCGCACGGTCTGGATCAACGTCCGGGGCGACAAGGGCAAGGCGCTGTACTCCGGCGTGCTGCGCAGCGGCGACCAGAAGAAGTGGACCGCCAAGAAGAAGATCAGCGTGGTGATCGGCATCGGCGGCGGCGTCCGGCTCACCGTGAACGGCAAGGACATCGGCACGCCCGGGAAGGGCAAGGGCGTCCAGCGGCTCAGCTTCGACCGCAACGACCCCTCCGCCGCCTGAGGCCCCGGCCCGCCGGGCCCGCCGGTACCTGACCGCTCGGTCACCCGGGCGGGGCGGCGGTCCACGGCGCTGCCCGGGCCCATTACCTTAGGGGCATGTCGACTCGCCGCAAGGTCTCGCTCATCACCCTCGGCTGCGCCCGCAACGAGGTGGACTCCGAGGAGCTCGCCGCGCGCATCGAGGACGCCGGGTGGGACCTGGCGGACGGCGCGGACGGCGCCGACGTCGTGGTCGTCAACACCTGCGGCTTCATCGAGGCGGCCAAGAAGGACTCCATCGACACGCTGCTCGCGGCGCACGACTCCGGCGCCAAGGTCGTCGCGGCGGGCTGCATGGCCGAGCGGTACGGCCGGGAGCTGGCGGAGGCGCTGCCGGAGGCCGACGCGGTGATCGGCTTCGACGACTACCTGTCGATCGGGGACCGGCTCGACGACGTGATGGAGGGCCGGGCGCGCGAGGCGCACGCCCCGCGCGACCGCCGCACGCTGCTGCCGATCAGCCCGGTCGAGCGGTCCGCGTCCGCGGAGGGCGTCGCGATCCCCGGGCACGGCCCCGCCGGCGAGGCGGGCGACCTGCCGGACGGGGTGGCGCCCGCGTCCGGCCCGCGGGTGCTGCGGCGGCGCCTCGGCGGCGGCCCCGTGGCGCCGCTCAAGCTCGCGTCCGGCTGCGACCGGCGCTGCACGTTCTGCGCGATCCCGGCGTTCCGCGGCGCGTACGTGTCGCGGCCGCCGGCGGAGGTGCTGGAGGAGGCCCGCTGGCTCGCCGGCCACGGCGTCCGGGAACTGGTCCTCGTCAGCGAGAACTCCACGTCCTACGGCAAGGACCTCGGTGATCTGCGCGCGCTGGAGAAGCTGCTGCCCGGCCTGGCGGCGGTGGACGGCATCGAGCGCGTCCGGGTCAGCTACCTGCAGCCGGCGGAGACCCGGCCGGGGCTGATCGAGGCGATCTGCGGCACGCCCGGCGTCGCGCCCTACTTCGACCTGTCCTTCCAGCACGCCAGCGGCCCGGTGCTGCGCTCGATGCGCCGGTTCGGCGACCGCGTCCGGTTCCTGGAGCTGCTCGACCAGATCCGCGCGCAGGCCCCGGAGGCGGGCGTGCGGTCGAACTTCATCGTCGGGTTCCCCGGCGAGACCGAGGACGACTTCGAGGAGCTGGCGGAGTTCCTGTCCGCCGCGCGGCTGGACGCCGTCGGGGTGTTCGGCTACTCCGACGAGGACGGCACCGAGGCCGCGAAGCTCGACGGCAAGGTCGACCCGGACGAGATCGCCCGCCGCGTCGAGGAGCTGACGGAGCTGGCCGAGGAGCTGACCGCGCAGCGCGCCGAGGACCGCGTCGGCTCGGAGATCCACGTGCTGCTGGAGGACAAGGTGGACGACGGGTTCGAGGGCCGCGCCGCGCACCAGGCGCCCGAGGTGGACGGGACGGTGCTGGTCCGCGGCGAGGGCCTGGCCCTCGGCGAGATCGTCGCCGCCCGGGTCACCGGCAGCGAGGGCGTGGACCTCGTCGCGGACGTGTCGTGATCGCGGGCACGCCGGAGCCGGTCGCCGGGTCGCCGGACCCGCCGCCGGCGAGCGTCTACAACATCGCCAACGCGCTGACGCTGCTGCGGATCGTGCTGGTCCCGCTGTTCGTGTGGCTGCTGTTCATGGACGGCACCGGCTGGCGGATCGGCGCGTTCGCGGTGTTCGCGGCCGCCTCCGTCACCGACAAGATCGACGGCGACCTGGCCCGGGCCCGCGGCCTGGTCACCGACTTCGGCAAGATCGCCGACCCGATCGCCGACAAGGCGCTGACCGGGGCGGCGCTGGTCTGCCTGTCGGCGCTGGGCGAGCTGTGGTGGTGGGTGACCGCCGTCATCATGGTCCGCGAGATCGGCATCACGGTGATGCGGTTCGTCGTCATCCGGTACGGGGTGATCCCGGCCAGCAAGGGCGGCAAGCTGAAGACGATGCTGCAGGTCTTCGCGATCGGCTTCTACATCCTGCCCGGCCCGCTGGACTACCTGCGCTGGGTCACGATGGCCGCCGCGCTGATCGTCACCGTGGTCACCGGCGTCGACTACGTCGTCCAGGCGTGGCGCCTGCGGCGCGCTCCCCGCAGCTGACCCTCTCTCGGGTCAGGACGCGGTCAGCTCGTCGCCGACGCGGAGTGTGCCGAGCGCGCGCGGGACGCCGAGGCGTCCGAACACGATCTCGCGGTAGCCGTCGAAGCGCCCGGTGCGGTACGCGGCGAGCGCGCGCAGCGGCGCGGGGGAGCGCTCGCCCGTCTCCTGGTCGGTGTTGATGATGACGCAGCGCCCGCACGGCGCGAGCAGCTCGATCTCGGCGGCGCCGCGCAGCCGGGTCACCGCGTCCTCGCCGTAGGGGCCGAGGCCGCTCAGGACGATGTTGGGGCGGAACCGGTTCATCGGGAGCGGCCCGGACATCCGGCGGTTCAGGTCGTCGAGCGACTCCTGCGAGAGCACCGAGACCGGATAGCCGTCGGCGTACGCCAGCGTCCCGCCGCCGCGCTTCGCCGGGCGCGTCCCGGTGAAGCGGACGAGGCGGCAGGAGAGCCCGAGCGCGTCGGAGAACCAGCCGGCGGCGTCGTCCCCCTGGTCGATCCCCCGGCAGGGTCGCCGGTGCACCGTGACGTCGCGGGGCGGGCCGTCGGCCGCCTCGCAGACCAGCGGCGCGTCCGCGAGCGGCGAGGAGACGGTGAGCTTCGCCCCGTCGTAGGCCGGGTGGACCAGCGCCAGCCCGGGCACCTCCCGCTGGGACAGGTGGCGCCCGTCCGGGCGGACGAGCATGAACGCCCGGTCGTGCCGCAGCCCGTCCGGCGTCATGTCCGCCTCGGCGAGCGGGATGCCGGCCGCGCTCTTGACGGGGTACACGTTCAGCGCGGCGATGACGGCGATCATGAGGCGACGGTAGAGGGGCGCCCGCGCGGGTGGCCAGGAGAACCGGTGATACTTGACACCGATTGGTCAGTTTGGAGGCCGCACACCGATGAGCGGGCAGGACTTCACCTATCCCGAGGTCGGCGCGACATGGGACGCCGAGCGCCCGGCGGGCTACCGGCACCTGCGGGTGCGGACGCTCGTCGGCACGGGTCCGGCGGCGATGCGCAACGCCTCGGACGCGCTCATGGAGTTCTGGATGCACCGGGCGCTCCCCGTGCGCGTGCGGGCGTCGGCCCCGCGGGCCGAACCGGGCGTGAGCGTGGAGATGGGCCTCGGCCTCGGGCCGTTCCGCCTGAACGCGCCCTGCCGGGTCGTGTGGACGCGCGAGGAGGACCGCCGCGCCGGATGGGCCTACGGGACGCTGCCGGGCCATCCGCAGTCGGGGGAGGAGGCGTTCGTCGTGCATCGGGACGACGAGGACGAGGTGTGGCTGACCGTCACCTCGTTCAGCCGCCCTGCGACGGCGCTGGCGCGGCTGGCGGGCCCGCTCGGGCCGCTGGCCCAGCGGGCGTACGCGCGCCGCTGCGGGGCCGTCCTGCGGCGCCTGGCGCGCCCCTGACCGCCCGCACCCCCTGACCGCCCGCGCCCCTGCCCGACCCTGGCGGCCCGGTGACCGGGGCGCCCGGTGACCCGGAGGAGCGGAGACGAGCACGGCCGCCATGACGGGCTACGGGAGCACGCCCACCCCGGTCGTGCCCCGCAGCCCCCTTCATGGCGGCCGCACTGGCAATTATCCCCGTGAATGGGGAGTGGTCGCGACATGCCAAATGAGTTCTGACTCACAAAATGACGGCGCGGTTGGCCGATGGTGGACCGCCCGCCGCAATGGCGCAGGTCGGAGCGGTGCGACGATGCGCGCCCTGGTCGCGTTCCCACTCACGCGCAGTGTGCGGCGCCCGGCGGGTGTGTGACACAATGCATGGCTCGCTTTTTCTTCGGCCAACGAAATGCGATATGTGGGGACCGATCGGGCGAGCAGCTGTTAGTCGGTCAAAGGGGTCTTCGTCCTGATTCGGCCGCCGATGGCGGTCAACCCGGCGGCCCGCGCCGCCGTCGCCCGCGACCGCCCGCCGTCCGCGGCGCGGACCGTCGTCCCCCGCCGGTACATTCGGGTGACCGGCGACGGGGAGGCGGAGGCATGCGGGTCGAACTGCTCACCGTCGGGGACGAGCTGCTCCTCGGCGACACCATCAACGGGAACGCGGCCTGGCTCGGCCGGCGCCTCGCCGAGCACGGCGTGGACGTGACCCGCAGCGTGGTCGTCGGCGACGAGACGGACGTCATCGTCGCGGCGGTGCGGTCCGCGCTGGCCCGCGCCGACGCGGTGATCACCACCGGCGGCCTCGGCCCCACCTACGACGACCTGACCCGGGACGCGCTCGCCGAGGCGGCGGGCGTCGCGCTCGTCCGCGACTCCGCGCTGGAGCGGCGGCTGCACGAGCGGGCCGAGGCGGCGGGCCGGACGCTCCAGCCGATGGCGTTCCGCATGGCCGAGGTCCCCGAGGGCGCCGTGCTGCTGCACAACTCCGCCGGCACCGCCCCCGGCCTGCGCGTCGAGCTGGACGGCGGGATCGTCTACGCGCTGCCCGGCGTCCCGTTCGAGATGCGCACGATCATGGACGAGGTGGTGCTGCCGGAGCTGGCCGGGATCGCCGGGCTGCCCGCGGTCGCCCGCCGGACGCTGCGCACCGCCGGGATCTGGGAGTCGGTCGTCGCGACGCGGCTCGCCGAGGTCGAGGCGATGGACGGGGTGAAGCTCGCCTACCTGCCCGATCCGGCCGAGGTCAAGATCCGGATCACGGTGGCCGGCGCGGACGCCGAGGGCCGGCTCGCGGCGGTCGAGGAGCGCGTCCGCGAGCTGCTCGGCCCGGTCGTCTACGGCGTGGAGGCGGACACGCTGGACCGCGTCGTCCACCGGCTGCTCGCCGAGCGCTCGGCGACCGTCGCGGTCGCCGAGTCCTTGACCGGCGGCGGCATCGGCGCGGAGCTGACCGCGATGCCCGGTTCGTCCGCGACGTACGCGGGCGGGGTGGTGGCGTACGCGACGGAGCTGAAGCACCGCCTGCTCGGCGTCCCCGACGTCCTGCTGGCCGAGCACGGGGCCGTCCACCCGGACGTGGCCGCCGCGATGGCCGAGGGCGTCAGGGACCGGCTCGGCGCCACGTACGGGCTCGCGGTGACGGGCGTCGCGGGCCCCGAGCCGCAGGACGGCCGCCCGGTGGGAACGGTCTATATCGGCGTGACCGGACCCGGGAATACGCGCACCGTGGTCAGGCCGAAACTCCCCGTGCCCGGCACCGGGCCGGAGATCCGCCCGGTGATCCGCCGGATGACCGTCGTGCACGCGCTTGAGCTGCTCAGACGCGTCCTGCTGGGACTTGACGCCGAGGTCGAGACCGGGGACGCTCGGGAAGATCGGGAAGTTAGGGGCTGATTACAGCGTTACGTTCCGAGCGAACACGAAATCAACGGTCTGCCATGGCCACCGTCAAGCCGGGTACGGTGGAACCGGCAGATGGTCCGAACTGAGGGAGGGAGCGAGACGATGGTCCTGCTTCGCCAGCTGCTCGGTGACGTACTGCGGCAGCTGCGGCTGCGCCAGGGACGCACCCTCCGTGAGGTGTCCGCGGCCGCGCGGGTTTCCCTCGGCTACCTGTCCGAGGTCGAACGCGGGCAGAAGGAGGCCTCCTCCGAACTGCTCTCGTCGATCTGCAAGGCGCTGGGCGTTCCGCTGTCGCACGTGCTCAGGGAGGTGGCCGACTCGCTGGCCCTCGCCGAGCTGCAGCACGAGCCGGTCATGGCGGGCGCGCCCGAGCACGAGCGGATCCCCGCCGAGCGCATTCCGGAGACCCCCGAGGAGATCACCGGCGAGTTCCGCGGCGACATGGTCGCCGCCTAGTCACCGGACCGGACCGCGGTGCGAGCCGCGGCGCCGGGTTCATGCCCGACCAGGGGCCGCGGGTGTGCGCGGTCTCACGCATGGGCTCGGCATATGGGGGCAGCCTTCCCCGTTGTAGCGGACACACCGTAACGACGCGGAAGGAGCCCGAACAATGGCGGCCGTCAAGAGCCCGCTCTCGGACGAGGCACTGAAGGTCACCGGGCAGGCCCTGCAGGGCGCCCTGGTGGACCTCATCGATCTTTCGCTCGTGGCGAAGCAGGCGCACTGGAACCTGACCGGGCGCAACTTCAAGGTGGTGCACGAGCACCTGGACGAGGTCGTCGACCTCGCCCGCGCCGGCCAGGACGACGTCGCCGAGCGCGCCGTCGCGATCGGCGTGAACCCCGACGGCCGTGCCCGCACGGTCGCCGACCGCACCGAGATCCCGCAGCTGGAGGCCGGCTACCTGGCCGACGACAAGGTCGTCGCGGCGGTGACCGACGTGCTGGCGCAGATCATCGCGCGGTTCCGCGAGCGGATCGCGGCCACCGACGAGCCGGACCCCGTCACGCAGGACCTGCTCATCGGCATCGCGGCCCAGCTGGAGAAGCAGCACTGGATGTTCCAGGCGCAGACCTGATCGCCATAGAACGCGGATCCCCCGCGCCGCCGCGATCCTCGGCGCGGACCCGGATCCGGACGGAAAGGCCCGGCCCCTCTCCTGGGGCCGGGCCTTTCCGCGTCCCAGGGGTCAGATGCGGAGGTGCGCCAGGACGGTGTCGGCGAACTCGATGGCGAGCGGGCTCAGCGCGTCCCAGCGCCGGGCCGCCCATCCCGCCGTGAGCGGCGGCAGGTCCGGGATCGGGATCAGCCGCACCTCGCCCCGGCCGCCGTCCCAGCCGGGCAGCGCCGGCACGATCGCGTGGCCGAGGCCGAGCTCGGCGAGCAGCAGCGCGGTGTCCCAGTCGGCGACGCTGGTCGTGGACGTCAGCCGGACCCCGTGCCGTTCGAGGTGCGTTTCCAGATGGACGCGGGACGTCGAGTGCGCGGGCAGTTCGATGTGCCGGATGCCCGCCAGGTCGTCGAGGCCGATGGAGTCGCGGCGGGCCAGCGGGTCGTCGACGTGCACGGCGAGCGTCCACGGCAGCTCGCAGGACGCCCGCTGCTCGACGCCCTCCAGCGGCGGGCCGATCGTCACCCACGCGAGGTCGGCGGTGTGCGCCCGCACCGCCTCCAGGCAGCGGCGGCTGGACCCGGCGGTCTCGAACTGCAGCGCCGCCTCCGGATGGCGGGCCCGGAACGCGGCCACGCCGGCGGCCATGAAGTGCCGGACGGTGGTGGCGCCCGTCGCGATCCGGACCGTCCCGCCGACGCCGCGGCGCAGGTCATCCAGGTGCCGCAGCGCCGCGTCGATCCCGGCGATGCCCTCGGTGGCGGCCTGGTGCAGGATCCGGCCGGCGCGGGTGGGCAGCACCCCGCGCGGGCGCCGCTCCAGCAGCACCAGCCCGGTCTCCCGTTCGAGCCGCTTGACGTGCTGGCTGACCGCGGACTGGCTGCACGACAGGTCGCGCGCGACGGCGCTCAGGTTGCCGGCCGCGCAGACGGCGACGAACACGCGGAGGTCGTCGAGGGTCACCCGCCCCAAGGTAGACCTGGGAGATCGATAAGAAAACCCGAGAATTGACTTGGAACGATCGCAATCGGAGGATGCTTCTGCGGGCGCAGGATCCGGCGACCCGCTTCCGGCGGCGACCCGTCCGCGACCTCGAGGCGCTGGACGGGCGCCGACCGCATCCGGACGGGCTGCGGGAACGCGGCCCGTCCGGAGGTCTCCGGCGGCGCAGCCCGCCGCGCGTCGGGACGGCTCGTCCTAGCGGGCCGGCTGGCAGCGGGGGCACCAGAACGCGGTCCGGTCCCCGACGTCGGAGGGCTGGGGAGCGCGCTCCACGCGGGTGCCGCAGCGGCGGCAGGGGCGCCCGGCGCGCCCGTACACCCAGTGCTCCCGGCCGCGCCCCAGATCTCCCGTGGTGACGTGGCCGTGCCGCGCCTTGTTGGCGTCCAGGAGCCTGTGAGCGAGCTCCACGAGGGCGGGCAGGTCGGGGACGTCGGACACGGGCGTCCAGGGGTGTACGCCCCGCAGGAACAGGACCTCGGCCTTGTAGACGTTGCCGATTCCCGCGAGGCGGGTCTGGTCCAGCAGCGCCTCGCCGATCGCGCGGGACGGCTGCTCCTCCAGCCGCGCGACGGCCTGCGCGGCGAGGCCGCCGTCCCAGCCCGGGTCGAGGAGGTCGGGGCCGAGGTGGCCGACGGCCGCGTCCTCCTCGGCGGTGCGCAGCAGCTCGACCAGGCCGAGCGACTGGCCGACCGCCTGCCGCTCGGTGTTCGCCAGCACGACGCGGACCCGGTGGTCGCGCGGCATCGGACCGGCGGGCCGGATCTGCCAGCGGCCCTCCATGAGCAGGTGGCTGTGGATCGTCAGGCCGCCCTCGACGCGGATGAGCAGGTGCTTGCCCCGCGACACGACCTCCAGGACCGTCCGGCCGCGCAGGTCGGCGGTGGCGAGGCGCGGCACCCGGAACTGGGCGCGGGTCAGCGGCCGCCCGGCGAGCGCCTCGTGCAGGCGCCGGGCGGTCAGCCAGACGACGTCGCCTTCCGGCACGGTGCAGACCCCGCCGCTAGATCAGCGAGGGGCTCTCCCAGGCGGACGGGTCCTCGGTGAGCTTGCGGACGCCCTCGGGCAGCTCGCCGGCGGCGATGTGGGCGAGGGTCACCCGCTCGAGGATGGCCCGCTCGCTGGCGCGCAGGGCGATCCACACCTCCTGGAGCGACCGGGCGGGGCCCTCGTAGCCGACGTGCTCGGGGCGCTCGCCCCGGACGCCGAGCAGCGGGCCGTCGATGGCGCGGATGATGTCGGCGAGGGCGATCTGCTCGGCCGGGCGCGCCAGCCAGTAGCCCCCCTCGGGGCCGCGCTGGCTGCGGACGAGCCCGGAACGGCGCAGCTGGCCGAGGATGTTCTCGAGGAATTTGGGCGGAATCTGCTGGGCCTCCGCGAGCTGGACCGCGGTCACCGGGTGACTCCCGGCCACCGCCAGCTCCGCGGCGGCACGCAACGCGTAGTCGACCCTGGCGGACAATCGCATGTAGGTATTATCCCTTGCCGATCGGACTGGTCTGGCTTACCCGCCGATCCGGGGCCCTGAACAGGGCGGCGCGCCCGCCGGCGCGGGGCCTCGGACGGGTGTGGCGCGCCCGCCGGTACCGGGCCTTTTCGGTCCGACAGGAACACCATCACCTCGTCGCCGAGCAGGCGGATCGCCACGAAGAAG
>NZ_JBEPCJ010000107.1:0-35380 GCF_040299565.1 Spirillospora sp. NPDC000708 | reverse complement strand
GTCGCGGTCAGGGGGGCGCTATTGACGGCGACCCGCCGCGAGCCGGCGCGTCCGGCGGTCAGAGGGCGGCGTCGACCTCCTTGGCGACGCGCTCGCCGGAGCGGACCGCGCCGTCCATGTAGCCGGTCCAGTAGTCGGACGTCTCGGTGCCCGCCCAGTGGATCGGCCCGCACGGAGCCCGCAGCGCCTCGCCGAAGCCGGTGAGGACGCCGGGCGGGGCGACGCCGACCGGGCCGCCGCCGCTCCACGTCTCGTTGTCCCAGCGCTGGAACGCCGTCCGCACCGGGCTCTTGGCCTTGTCGCCGAAGAACGTCGCGAACGAGGCGAGGCCCGCGGCCCGCACCTCGTCCGCCGAGGCCCCGTCCAGCCTGCGGATGTTGGCCTGGTTCATGAAGCCCATCATGATCCCGCGCGACCCGTCCGGCGGGCTGTTGTCGAACGTCGCGTCGATCGCGCCGCTGTCGGAGACGGCCTGCCCGGTCAGCCCGTCCGCGCGCCAGAACGGCGTGTCGTAGACGGCGACGAACTTGCAGACCGAGCCCATCGGGTAGCGCTGCATCAGCTGCGCGCGGGCCGCGGGCAGCGCCGGCGAGAAGTCGATCCTCCCGGCGATGGCCGGGGACATCGCGACGACGACCCGCTTCGCCGACACCGTGAGCCCGTCCGCCGCGACGGTGACGCCGCCGCCGTCGGTCGAGATCGACCGGACCGCCGTGTTGTAGCGGACGATGTCGCCGAGCTTGGCGGCCAGCCGGACGGGGACCTCCTGCGACCCGCCGACGAACCGGGACTCCTGCCCGCCGCCCTTGGTGTCGATGAGGCGGTCGACCGAGCCGGGATTGCCCTCGTTGCCCGCCGACGCGATGTAGTTCAGGACGTACAGCAGCGACACGTCCTGCGAGCGCACCGACATCGTCGAGCTGATGAACTCGTCCATCAGGAACCGCGCGCCGCTGCTCAGCGAGTTGGACCGGGACCAGGTGTAGAAGGTCTGCGCGTCCCACTCCTCGGCCTTGGCGGCCTTCCACGGCTGCCCGACAGGGACGTCCTTCGCCATGCTGCCGAGCTTCAGCAGCGCGACTTCGAGGTCGACCACGCCCCAGTCGGGCGGGACCGCTCCCAGGACGCCGTCGGTGGCGTACAGGGACCGCTTGCCGTTGCGGTAGTAGACGTTCTGGCCGGTGTTGTAGGTCGGGTACGTGGCGACGCCCATGTCCTGGGCGAGCGCGGCGATGCGGTCCTGGGTCGGGCCGATGAACTCGGCGCCGCCCTCGCTGGTGGTGCCGTCGCCGAGCGGCATGCCGTACACGCGGCCTCCGGGCCGCTCGCGGGCCTCCAGGACGATCACGGACCGCCCGGCGGCGACCAGGTCGCGGGCGGCGGCGAGGCCGGACAGCCCGGCGCCGACGATCACCACGTCGGCGGCGGCGTTCTGGGCCGCGGGGGCGGCCGGGGCGGCGGCGGGCCGGGCGGCGGTCCTCGCGGCGGCGGCGGGCGCCGCGGCGGCGGAGACCACGGCTCCGGCGGCGGTGAGCGCGCCCGTTCCGAGCAATCTGCGGCGGCTGACTCGGGTCAAGGGGAATCCCTCCAGGGACGTCCGGTGCGGGGGGACGGGGCGGGATGGAACGATCACTCGCGCGGCAACCTAGGCCCCTCCGATCCGGAAGTCGAGTGATTCTCATGTTCTGTGACCGCGTCGAGACGGGCCGCGCGACCGGGGACCGCGTGCTCTAGAGTCCTGACCATGGGGGAGGCGCACATGGACGGGACGCACGAGGACGGGCGCGCGGAGCGCCGCCGCCGGCTGGCCGCGCTCGTCGCCGAGGCGGACGCCGACGCGATCCTCGTGACCAGGCTCGTCAACGTCCGCTACCTCACCGGACTCGACAGCTCCAACGCCGCGCTGCTCGTCCCGGCCGACGGGCCCGCGGTGCTCGCCACCGACGGCCGCTACGCCGGGACGGCCGCCGAGGTCTGCCCCGAACTGGAGACCCTCGTCGAGCGGCGGACCGCCGAGGCGCTCACCACCCGCGCGGCCGCCTCCGGCCACCGCGCCCTCGGCTTCGAACCGCACGACCTCACCGTCGAGCGGCACGCCGGGCTCGCCGAGGCCGCCGACATCCCGCTGCGGCCGCTCGGCCGCCTCGTCGAGGACCTGCGCCGGATCAAGGACGAGGACGAGATCGGCCTGCTCCGGGAGGCGTGCGCCATCACCGACCGCGCCTTCGAGGCCGTCCTCCCCGAGATCCGCGCCGGCGTCACCGAGCGGGCCGTCGCGATCGCCCTCGAACGCGCCATGGTCGACTTCGGCGCCGAGGGCCCCGCGTTCGACTCCATCGTCGCGTCCGGGCCGAACGGGGCCGTCCCGCACCACCACCCCGGCGGCCGCGAGCTGCAGCGCGGCGACCTCGTCACCCTCGACTTCGGCGCGCGCTACGGCGGCTACCACGCCGACATGACCCGCACCGTCGCGGTCGGCGACCCCGCAGGCTGGCAGCGCGACCTGTACGACCTGGTCCTGCGCGCGCAGCTCGCCTCGATCGCCGCCGCCCGCCCCGGCACCGAGACCAAGGACGTCGACGCCGCCGCCCGCGGCCTCATCGCGGACGCCGGCCACGGCGAGGCGTTCACCCACGGGCTCGGGCACGGCGTCGGCCTGGAGATCCACGAGGCACCGCTCATGGGGTACGACAGGACCGGTAAGCTGATGGATCGGGTTCCGATCACCGCGGAGCCGGGGGTGTACCTGGCGGGCCGGGGCGGAGTCCGCATCGAGGACACCTTGGTCGTCCGCCCGGGCGGCCCGGAGCTCCTCACCACAACGACGAAGGACCTGCTCGTACTCTGACGTCCGATCAGCGAGCGGGCCCGCGACCGGGAGAACAACGCAGTGGCGACGACGAACGACCTCAAGAACGGCATGACGCTGAACCTCGACGGCCAGCTGTGGACCGTCCAGGAGTTCCAGCACGTCAAGCCCGGCAAGGGCGGCGCGTTCGTCCGCACCAAGCTCAAGAACGTGCTGTCGGGCAAGGTCGTCGACAAGACCTTCAACGCCGGCACCAAGGTCGACGTGGCGAGCGTGGACAAGCGCGAGATGCAGTACCTCTACCGCGAGGGCGAGGACTTCGTCTTCATGGACACCGAGACCTACGACCAGCCGCACATCCCCGCGGCCACCGTGGGCGCCGCCGCCGACTACCTGCTGCCCGAGCAGAACGCCGTGATCGCGTTCAACAACGAGAACCCGCTCTACGTCGAGCTGCCCGCTGCGGTGGTGCTGGAGATCACCGAGACCGAGCCGGGCCTGCAGGGCGACCGCTCCACCGGCGGCAGCAAGCCCGCCACGCTGGAGACCGGCGCCCAGATCCAGGTGCCGCTGTTCATCACCACCGGCGAGAAGGTCAAGGTCGACACCCGCTCCGGCGAGTACCTCGGCCGCGGCTGAGATGGCGGCACGGACCAAGGCCCGCAAGCTCGCCCTGGACATCCTGTTCGCGGCGGAGCTGCGCGAGGAGCAGCCGACCGCGGTGCTGGCGGCGCGGGGCCGTCCCAACCAGGACGAGCTCTCGGAGTACCCGCACGCGGTGCGGCTGATCGAGGGCGTGCAGGAGCACCGGGAGCGCATCGACGAGCTGATCGCCACCTACGCGACCGGCTGGACGCTGGAGCGGATGCCGGTCGTCGACCGCAACATCCTGCGGATGGGCGCCTACGAGCTGCTGTGGGTGGACGACGTCCCGGACGGCGTCGCGGTGAGCGAGGCGGTCGGCCTCGCGACCGAGCTGTCCACCGACGAGTCGCCCCGGTTCGTCAACGGCCTCCTCTCCCGCCTCCAGCAGCTCAAGCCCTCTCTCTCGCTGTAGCGGGCGAAAGGTCGCCTGGCGCCCGCCCGACCGCGGCGGGCGGCTAGGGTGGGCGGGGATGAACGACGTTAGCGGAGCGGCCGTGGCCGGCCGGCAACAGAAGCGGGTGCGCGGGAGCAGCCGCGTGCGCAGCGCGGTCCTGTGGGAGGCGCTGCGCACCGTCCTGGACCGCATCGCCCCCGAGGCCGGCCGGAGCGACGTCGTGGACGTGGGCGGCGGCACCGGCGGGTTCGCGGTGCCGCTCGCCGAGCTCGGCCACCGGGTCACGGTCGTGGACGCCAACCCGGACGCGCTGGCCGCGCTGGAGCGCCGCGCCGCCGAGTCCGGGGTGCGGGTCCGGGCCGTCCAGGGCGACGCGGTCGACCTGCCCGACCTGCTGGGCGCCGGCGCCGCCGACCTGGTGCTGTGCCACAGCGTGCTGGAGTACGTCGACGACCCGGGCGCGGCGATGGCCGCGCTGACCGCCGCCGTCCGCCCGGGCGGGTCGGTGAGCGTGCTGGTGGCCGGGCAGGTCGCCGCCGCGCTGCACCGCGCCGTGTCCGGCCACTTCGACGACGCGCGCCGGGTGCTGACGGACGTGTCCGGGCGGTGGGGCGAGGGCGACCGGATGCCCCGCCGGTTCACCCGGGAGACGCTGTCGGCGCTGGTCCGCGGCGCGGGCCTGCGGGTCGCCGAGCTGCACGGCGTGCGGATCTTCGCCGACCTGGTGCCGAGCGGGATGCTGGACGGCGACACCGACTCCGCGGAGGCGCTGATCGCGCTGGAGTCCGTCGCGGCGGTGCACCCCGTGCTGCGCGACCTGGCCGCGCAGCTGCACCTGGTGGCCGACAAGCCGGCCGAGTAGACCCCCATGAGCCGCAAGCAGCAGCTGCACCGGCCCGGGCCGCAGCCGGGGCCGCCCGCCGACGACACCGGCTGCTCGATCCTGCACGTGGACATGGACGCGTTCTTCGTCAGCGTCGAGCTGCTGGAGCGGCCGGAGCTGCGGGGCCGTCCGGTGGTGGTGGGCGGCGCGGGGCCGCGCGGCGTGGTGTCCGCGGCGTCGTACGAGGCCCGGAGGTTCGGCGTGCACTCGGCGATGCCGATGTCGCGGGCGCGGCGGCTGTGCCCGCAGGCGGTGGTGCTGCCGGTCAGCCACGGCAAGTACGGGCGGGTGTCGGCGGCGGTCTTCGAGATCTTCCGCTCGATCACCCCGCTGGTGGAGGGCCTCTCGCTGGACGAGGCGTTCCTGGACGTGGCGGGGGCGGGCCGGCGGCTCGGGCGCCCGGCGGAGATCGCCCGGATGATCCGCGAGCAGGTCCGGGCGCAGCAGGGCATCACCTGCTCGGTCGGCGTCGCGAGCACCAAGTTCGTCGCCAAGCTCGCCTCGACCCGCTGCAAGCCGGACGGCCTGCTCGTCGTCCCCGCCGACGGCGTCGAGGACTTCCTGCACCCGCTGCCCGTCGCGGCCCTGTGGGGCGTCGGGGAGCGGACGGAGCAGACGCTGACCCGGCTCGGTCTCCGCACGGTCGGGCAGCTCGCCCGGGTCCCCGTGACGACGCTCCAGCGCGAGCTGGGCAACGCCATGGGCGCGCACCTGCACGAGCTGGCGTGGGGCCGCGACCCGCGCGAGGTCGTCCCGCACACGCCCGACAAGAGCATCGGCGCGGAGGAGACGTTCGACACCGACGTCGACGACCCGGAGGTGATCCGCCGGGAGCTGCTGCGGCTGGCCGAGAAGGTCGGCGCGCGGCTGCGCGCGTCGGGGAACGCGGGACGCACGGTGAGCGTCAAACTCCGGATGGCGAACTTCAAGACGATCACCCGGGCGAGGACGCTCCGCGAGCCCACCGACCTCGCTCGTGTGATCTATGTCACAGCCTGCGAGCTCTATGAGGGGGCCGGGCTGGAACGGGTACGACTCCGTCTGGTGGGGGTGCGGGTGGAGAACCTGTGCCCCGCCGGCGAGGCCCCCCGTCAGCTCGCCTTCGACGAGCCGGAACGCGGCTGGCGCGAGGCCGAACGCGCGATGGACCAGGTGGCGAACCGGTTCGGCCATGGTGCCGTCCGGCCCGCCGCCCTGGTCGAGCGCGCGCACGACGGTGACGCACGCGACGGCAGGGACGGGAGACGATGAGAGAAGGCGGTGAGCTGACCGGTATGGGGCCCTGGACCCGCCGTTCGCTTTCGTACGCCGGTGAGTGCTCGTATTCTGGGCATATCACCGTTGACGTTCCCGTCCCGCATCGGATACCCCGCCGCGGGGCTGTCGTTGGGAGGCGCCGTGCCGCTGTCTGAGCACGAACAGCGCATGCTCGAGCAGATCGAGCAGGCGCTGTACGCCGAGGATCCGAAGTTCGCGCACGCCGTCCGGTCGACCAACCCTCAGGTGCACTACAAGCGCCGCATCATCAAGGCCGCGCTCGGGTTCGTCGTCGGTGTCTGCGCGCTGATGGCCGGGCTCGTCATCAACGCCGGGACCGCGACCATCGCGGTCAGCGTGGCGGGCTTCCTGCTCATGGTGGTCTGCTGCGTCTGGGCCCTCACGAGCTGGAAGCGGATGGCGGGCATCGGGAACGAGCCGGCGCGGCGCGGCCGCCAGGCCCGCCCCGCGAAGGCCGGCTTCATGGAGCGGATGGAGGAACGCTGGCGCCGCCGCACCGAAGGCGAGTGAGCCGGCCGGACCACGTCCGCACCTGCCAACACGTCCGCCCGGCCGGATCCGCCTGACCGGCCGGGCCACGTCTGAGCGGCGCCGCGGGCCTGCGAGGCCCTAGCGGCGCCGCATGCGGTTCGGGAGCTCGTTGAGCCGGTCCGCCAGATCGGCGACGCGGTTGCCGGTGCCGCGCACCGCGGCCCGCGCCTGCGCCATCGCCGACGGCGGGAAGACCCGGGCGCGCCAGCGGGCCCGGCGCCCCACGGACGCGGCGAACGCCGCGCGCACGGTCCGCACGTCGGCGCGCAGCCGCTCGGGCGGCTCGGCGGCGCGGGTCCGCGCGTAGCGGGCCAGCTCCTCGGCGCGGGCGATCCGGCCGAGCGCCTCCGCCGGAACCTCGTCCAGTTCCAGCAGCTCGCCGAGCCGCCGCGCCGCCGCGCGCGGCGAGTCGCTCGGCCGCCACTCCAACCCGTGGTCGAGCGCGTCGGCGCGCATCTCCCACCACGCCGCGTGCGCGGCGTCGCCTCCGTCGGGGACGCCGCCGGACGCGCCGCCGCGGCCGTCCGGACGGGGGGCCTCACCGTCTCCCCGCGGCCGCGGGGACAGCGCCGCCCATCGGCGCCGCCGGGTCAGCGCCCGCAGCGCCATCGGGACCGCGAGGAGCAGCAGCACGAGCACCCCGCCCGCGATCCACGGCGCGGCCGACATCCCGCCGTCCCCGGAGTCCTGCCGCGTGAGCCCGCCCTGCGCACCGGTGTCGTTGCGGTGCGGCGCGGCCGACGGCGAGGCGGACGACCGGTCCGGCCCCGAGGTCGCCGACGGGGACGGCAGCGCGTCGTCGCCCTGCCGCCCGCCGCCGCCCGCCGGCTGGCTGTAGGCCGGCGTCACCGCCGTGCCCTGCCCGGCCGGGCCCGCCGGCGTCGGCTCGAACCGCACCCAGCCCGACCCCTCGAAGTACAGTTCGGGCCACGCGTGCGCGTCCCGCGACCGCACCACCCACGTCCCCGGCTGCGTCTCCGTGCCGGACGTGTAGCCCATCGCGACGCGCGACGGGATGCCGAGGATCCGCGCCATCAGCGCCATCGACGCGGCGAACTGCTCGCAGTACCCGCGCTTGCTGCGCAGCAGGAAGTCGACGAGGTCGTTGCCGTGCTGCGGCGCCGGCGTCGACAGGTCGTAGGTGAACCCGCCCGTCAGGGTGAACCAGCGCTGCAGCTTCACCGCCTGCGCCCGCGCGGTCGCCGCGCCCGCCGTCACGTTCTGCGCGAGCGTCCTGACCTGCTGCGGGATGTTCTTCGGGACGGCGGTGTAGTGGGACACGACGTCCGCCGGGTACCCGACGGCGGCGGACAGGTCCGCCGCGTCCGGGTCGGCGCGCAGGCTCTTGACGGTGTAGGCGCGGCCGCCGGCCGCGTCGCTCAGCGAGTAGATCATCAGCGACTGCCGGTGCACCCGCCAGTCGCCCTTGATCGACACCCGGGTCGGCGCGTACGGCACCGGCAGGAAGGTCATGTCGCGGACCTCGGCGCTCACCTTCACCTGGGTCGTCACCTCGTGCACCGGGGCGATGCTCAGCCCGGGCGGCGGCGGCAGCGTCCGGCCCGACAGCCGGTCCGCGGCGCTGCTGCTCAGCCGGCTGTAGGTCCACCGGTCGCCGTCGAACCGGTCGAGGGCGTACAGGCGCAGGTAGTCGGGGCCGTCCGGGTCGTCGGTCCGGTAGGTGAGGACGACCGAGTCGTCCAGCCGGGTCAACTCCCGCTTCAGGCTGACGAGCGGGTCCGGCGTCGTGACCGTCTGGGTGCCGCCCTGGCCGCGGCCGCCGCCGCCCATGCCGAACACGCCGCGCGGATGGATGCCCGGGATCGCCATCGGCAGCAGCACCGCGATCGCCACCGAGCCGACCGCGATCCGCCGGCCGCTCGCCGCCCGCCGGCCGCCGTCGGCCCGGACGCGCTGGCCGCTCGGCGGCTCCGCCCCGGCCAGCGGGAGCTCCCCGCCGTGCCGGTGGACGGTGACCGCCCGGCCCCACCCGCCGACCTGCTCGCGGGCGTCCGCCATGAGCAGGCCGAGGAAGCCGAGCGCGCCGACGCCGAACGCCAGCCACCCGACGCCGTCCTGGCGGACCGCCGCGGGCACGCTGTACATCGCCAGCAGCGGCAGCCCGGCCGGCGCCGCCCGGCGCAGCCGCACCGCCAGCAGGTCGACCAGCACGGCGACGACGCCGATCCCGGCGGCGACCAGCAGCCCGATCCCGGACACCAGCGGCACCGGCGCCGCGTACCGGTTCGCGGCGTTCCAGCCGTCCCCGGCCAGGTCGGCCAGGTGCTCCAGCGAGCCGGGCGACGGGACGAACCCGAGCCACGCCTCGCCCGCCGCGTACGCCGCGGTCAGGTACAGCAGCAGCGCCGCCAGCCCGAACAGCGGGTCCAGCACCGCCGGCAGCCGCAGCCGGCGCGAGACGAGCCCGCCGCAGGCCGCCGCCAGCACCGCGGCGGCACCCGTCCAGAACCACCTGCCGCTGGCGAACAGCGGGTAGAGCCCGATCGAGCAGGCCAGCGTCGCGACCGCGGCCACGACCGTCATCCGGATCCTCATGCCGCGCCTCCGGTGGCGTCCGCCGCCTCGTCCCTCGCGTCCTTGCCCGCGTCGGCGTCCGCGTCCGCGCCCGCGGGTGCCCCGCCGGGCTCGTCCCGCCCGGCGGCGCCGCGCGGGGCGGAGCGGCCGTGCCCGGCCCCCGCCCACGCCTCGGCCAGCTCCGCCGCGGACCGGACGACCATCACCCGCCACCCGCCCGCGCGCAGCAGCCCGGCGGCGGCCTCCGGCGCCAGCGGCGCTTCGTCCGCGTCCCCGGAGCGCGGCTCCGGGGCCCGCCCGCCCGCGCCGCGCGCCCCCGGGACCCGAGGCCGGGCGATCCGCGCGCGGTGGCTCGTCTCGGACGCGCCGTTCCGGCCGGCAGGGGAGGCGTCGAGCAGCACCGCGAGCCGGGAACCCGCGCCCCGGCGCGTCGCGGCGACCCGGTGCGCCTCCTCGGCGGTCAGCGCGCCGAACACCGCCGTGATGAGGCCGTCGCCCTCCCGGCCCTGGCCGGGCGCGCCGCCCAGCGCCGCGAGGCCGGGCGTCAGCGACGCGCCCTTGGACCGCCGCGCCACCGCCAGCGCCTCCAGCAGCAGCCCCTCGAACGCCCCGTCGAACGACGCCGCCGCCGACAGCGCCTCGCCCTCGTCGGTCACGAACCGCAGGTTCATCCCGGTCCGGCCGAGATGCACCCCGATCGACGCGGCGACCGACACCGCCTGCTCGAACGAGCCGCCCGGGCCGTCGCCCCAGTGCGCGCGGCGCCGGGTGTCCAGGAACAGCGTCCCGCTGCTCTGGAAGTGCTGCTCCTCGCGCCGCACCATCAGCTCGCCGTGCCGGGCCGTCGACCGCCAGTGCACCCGCCGCAGGTCGTCGCCGTGCCGGTACTCGCGCGGCGCGACGTCGTCCTCGCCCGCCGCCGACACCGAGCGGGCCAGGCTCTCGCCGCCGCCGCCCCACGCGCCGCTCAGCCGGGTCGCCGGCAGCGGCACGATCGCCGGGGTGACGGTGAGGGTGTCGGCCATGCTGAACGAGCGGACCAGCTCCACCATCCCGAACGGGTCGGCCAGCCGGACCGTCAGCGGCCCCACCCGGAAGCGGCCGCGCACGTCGGACCGGATCCGGTAGCCGAGCTCCCGCGAGCCCTGCGACTCGATCCGGTCCAGCACGAACCGCGCCCGCCCGCCGAGCGCGTACGGCACCCGGTCCTCCACCAGCAGCAGCCCGCTCGGCAGCCGCGAGACGTTCTCCAGCCGCAGGTCGACGCGCGTCTCGTGGCCGACCGGCAGCCGCGGCGGCTCCAGCCGCCGCGCGCACGCCAGCCGGTAGCGGGTCCGCGACACCGCCAGCGTCGACAGCAGCGGCAGCACCAGCACCAGGATCCCGGCGCGGAGCAGGTCCCGCTCGCCGAGCACGAACGCGCACACGATGGCCGTCGCGCCGGCGGCCACGAAGGACCGCCCGCGCGTGGTCAGCCCGGCCAGCGCCCGCCTCAACCGGTCACTTCCCGGGTGCGGGCACCGGCAGGCGGCGCACCAGGTCGGCGACCACCTGCTCGGGGCGCCGCCGCTCCACCTGCGCCTCCGCGGTCGGCAGCAGCCGGTGCGCGAGGACCGGGACGGCCAGCTCCTGCACGTCGTCCGGCAGCACGTAGTCGCGCTCGTCCAGCGCCGCGTACGCCCGCGCCGCCCGGACCAGGTGCAGGGTGGCGCGGGGGGAGGCGCCGAGCCGCAGCTCAGGGTGCTTGCGCGTCGCGGTGACCAGGTCGATCGCGTACTGCCGCACCGACGCCGCGACGTGCTGGCGCCGCACCACCTCGATCAGGTCGCGGACGTCGGAGGCGTGCGCGACCGGGGTGAGCCGGTCCAGCGGCGACGACCCGCCGTGCGCGTCGAGCATCTCCAGCTCGGCCGCCGGGTCGGGGTACCCCATCGAGATCCGCGCGGTGAACCGGTCGCGCTGCGCCTCCGGCAGCGGGTAGGTGCCCTCCATCTCGACCGGGTTCTGCGTGGAGATCACCATGAACGGGGGCTCCAGCGCGTAGGTGGTGCCGTCGACCGTGACCTGGCGCTCCTCCATGCACTCCAGCAGCGCCGACTGCGTCTTCGGGGACGCCCGGTTGATCTCGTCGCCGACCACGATGTTGGCGAACACCGGGCCCGGCTTGAACTCGAACTCGCGCAGCTCCTGGTTGTAGGCGCTGACCCCGGTGATGTCGCTGGGCAGCAGGTCCGGCGTGAACTGCACCCGCCGCACCGAGCAGTCGACCGAGCGCGCGAGGGCCTTGGCCAGCATCGTCTTGCCGACGCCGGGCACGTCCTCGATCAGCAGGTGCCCCTCGGCGAGCAGGACGGTCAGCGCCAGCCGCACCGCCTTCGGCTTGCCCTCGATCACCGACTCGACGGCGCCCCGGATCCGGTCGGCGATCCGCGCGAGGGCGGCGAGGTCGCGGGCGGAGCCCTCACGTCCCGCCGGGCCCTCCGCCCCGCCGCCGCCCGCGCTGCCGGGCCGGGCGGGGCGCGATGCCGGGGGGTCGGTCTCCATGAACGACTCGCCGTGCGTGCCTACTGCCACCAAACCCTCCTCAGCCGTCCGGCCGCGTGGTGTTCTCGAAGGCCCCTGACGGGGCCCGCCCCCCGGGACCGGGGGCCCGTCTCCCCGCGACCGGTGCGGCGCTCTGTGCGCCCGCCCAACCGACAGTACGTCGTCGGAGGGCCCGCCGCGATGTTCATGTGGAACGCGAGCCCATTGTGCTCCACAGGGATCACCACCACAGCCCTGCCGGGCCCACCACTTCGCCCCACCGGCCGTTCCAGCCCCTCCCGCGCGCCCCCTCGGCGGCCGTCCGGAGACGGCGCCGGGGGCCGCTCCGGTGGGGGACCGCGGAGGACGGCTCGCAGGGGGCGCCCGCCGCCCCCCACTCCGCTCCACCCTGTCTGACCTGCGGATTTCTCGACGATCTTCCTGCGTGAGAGGCGTTTTCCTTGTTGACGGTGGGGAAGAGTGGAGTAGAGTGGGGCGCCGTGGGGAGCAGTAGCGCCTCATGCGGCGCGGGAGGTGGGGCCGGTGTTCCTCGGCACCCATTCACCGCGCCTCGACGACAAGGGACGACTGTTCCTGCCGGCGAAGTACCGCGAGGAGCTGTCGGGGGGATTGGTGATCACGAAGGGCCAGGAACGCTGCCTGTACGTCTTCCCCATGGCGGAGTTCCAGCGCATCACCGAGGCTCTGCGTGCCGCGCCGGTCACCGAGAAGGCGGTCCGCGCCTACAGCCGGGTCTTCTTCGCCAGCGCCTCCGACGAGGTCCCCGACAAGCAGGGCCGCGTCACGATCCCGCCGCCGCTGCGCGCCTACGCGGGGCTCACCCGCGACTGCGCGGTCATCGGCGCCAACACGCGTCTGGAGATCTGGGACGCCCAGGCCTGGGAGTCCTACCTCGAGCAGGAGGAGCAGGCGTTCTCCGACGTCTCGGAGGAGGTGTTGCCAGGGATCCTCTAGACGACCCGTCGGTCCGTTGACCGGCACCGGCCCACGTTCGGCCAGGTCTCCAGCCGCTCTCCGAGCCAGCTGGCGCAGCTTCCCCGGCGCCAGACGGCGACCCCCCGCGGTAACGCGGTGATCTTCCTCAGGGCAGCGGATGGGGACCTGGCCGGGCGAGGCCGCCGCCGGGGGACGAGGTCCGGACCGGCGATGCCACACAGTCCGCGAGCGAGGTGGCAGTACCAGGGGGGTGAACCATGGACGTGGGAGACCACGCGGCCGAGGCCGGTCACGTACCGGTCATGCTCGGTCGCGTTCTGGAACTCCTCGCCCCCGCGGTCGCCGCCGCCCGCGACGCGGGGCGCGCGCCCCGCTACCTCGACGCCACCCTCGGCATGGGCGGCCACGCCGAGGCCATGCTCCGGGCCCACCCGGACCTGCGGCTCATCGGCCTCGACCGCGACACCACCGCGCTGGAGCGCTCCGCGCGCCGGCTCGCCCCCTTCGGCGACCGGGTCGCCCTGGAGCACGCCGTCTACGACGAGATCCCCGGCGTCCTCGCGCGGCTCGGCGTCCCGTCCGTGGACGCCGTCCTGTTCGACCTCGGCGTCTCCTCCCCGCAGCTGGACGAGGCCGACCGCGGCTTCGCCTACTCCTACGACGCGCCCCTCGACATGCGGATGGACCGCACCCAGACGCTCACCGCGGCGGAGGTCGTCAACGGCTACCCGCCCGCCGAGCTCGCCCGCATCCTGCGCGAGTACGGCGAGGAGCGGTTCGCCCAGCGCATCGCCGCGGCGATCGTCCGCGAGCGCGAGCGCGCCCCCCTCGACTCCACCAGGCGGCTCGCCGACCTGGTCCGCACCTCCATCCCGGCCGCGACCCGCCGCACCGGCGGCAACCCGGCCAAACGGACGTTCCAGGCGCTGCGCATCGAGGTGAACGGCGAGCTGGACATCTGGCGGCGGGCGCTGCCCGCCGCCCTGGACGCGCTCCCGGTCGGCGGCCGGGTCGCCGTCCTCAGCTACCACTCGCTCGAGGACCGCATCACCAAGCGGGTCCTCGCCGCGGAGGCGGCCGACACCACCCCGCCGGAGCTGCCCGTCCCGCTGCCCGAGCACGAGCCGAGGTTCCGGCTCCTGACGCGCGGGGCCGAGCTGCCGTCCGACGAGGAGACCACGACCAACCCAAGGGCCGGATCGGTGCGGATGCGCGCCGCCGAGCGGGTCCGGGAGGCGACATGACGACGACGAGCCGACGCCCGCCGGCCACCGCGCCCGCCAGGAACGCGCCGAAGAAGGCCGCGCCCGGGAGGAAGAGGCCCGACCCGGACCGCCCGGACGATGACGCCGCGGGCCGCGCCGCCGCGCCGCCGCGCCGCCCGGCGAAGGGCACGGCGGCCAAGAGCCCGGTGAAGAGCCCCGCCAAGAGCCCGGCGAAGGGCGCGCGGGCCGCCGCCGCTCCGGCCAAGGCCCGGCCGCGCAAGGGCGCCCCGCCCGAGCCCGCCGCGCCGAAGCGCGCGCCGGCGAAGAACGCCCCGCCGAAGAAGGCGCCGGACGGGAAGGCACAGGCGGAGGTCCGGGCGCGCCGCGAGTCCCGGCCGGTCCGGCGCTCGGCCGCCGTCCCGCCGCGCGCCCCGTTCGTGCTGCTCATCATCGCGCTGCTCGGCGGCGCCCTGGTGAGCCTGCTGCTGCTCAACACCGTCCTGGCCAAGGACGCCTTCACACTGAGCAAGCTGGAGCAGCAGAACAAGGAGCTCGACCAGCAGGGCCAGGAGCTCCAGGCGCAGAACGAGGAGGAGAACTCCCCGCAGAACCTCGCGCGGAAGGCCGAGGCGCAGGGGATGGTCCAGAACAAGTACCCGCGGTTCTACTTCCCCGGCACCGGCAGGACGAGCGCCGGGGGCCTGCGGCCCGTTCCGGAGGCGGCCACCGCGTCGGCCGGCGCCGCGGCCGTCCTGGGCGTGCCGGGCACGGTGGTGCCCGGCGACGGCGTCCCGGAGCCGTCCGGCGCGAACGGCTCCGGCTCCGCGCGGGGCAACGGCTCGGCGCAGGGCAACGGTGCGCCGCAGGGGAACGGCGCGCCGCACGGCGGCACGGCGCCACGAGGGACCGGGGCCGCGCACGGCGCCGGGACGGGGAGCGGCCGGCCGTGACGCGGGGCAGCGGCCTCGACGGTGCCGGCGCCGAGGGGCGGGGGACGCGGTGACGAAGGGACCGGGACGCGGGGCCGCGGGGCCGCCGCCCGGCCGGAAACGCGGTCCCCGGGGATCGGCGGGGGACGACAAGAGCGGCCCGGGCGCGGCGCGCGCGTCCGGGCGTCAGACCGGCAACCCGCCGCGTCCGCCCGGGGGACGGGCGGACGCGGCGGGACGGCCGGGCAAGAAGGGCGGTCCCGCCGCCCGCCGCCCCGCACGCGGCGGCACCGTCCCGCAGCCGCGCAAGGGGACCGGTAAGAAGGACGCGGAGAAGAAGCCGGCCGGCAAGGGTGCGACCACCAAGAGCACCTCCGGCAAGGCGGCCTCCGGCAAAACGACCTCCGGCAAGGCGGCGTCGGGCAAGAGCGGCTCCGGGAGGGCCGGTTCCGGAAAGGGCGGGGCGTCCGCGAAGAGCCGGACGGCCGCGTTCCGCACGACCGCGCCCACCGCGCGGCCCGGCGGCCCGTCCCGGACGGGCGGGCCGGGCGGGACGCGCCGCGACGGCCCCCGCGGGCCGCGCCCCGGCGGCGGCTCCGGTCGCCGCCCGCCGCGGCCCCCGCGCCGCCCGCGCGTCCCCTTCCACCGCCGCGACCCGATGAAGCGGCTGAACGCCGGGCTGCTGGTCGTGGCGTTCGTGCTGTCGCTGTTCGCGGGGCGCCTCGTCCAGCTCCAGACGATCGAGTCCGGCAAGTACAGCGAGCAGGCGATGGACCAGCGGCTGCGGAAGCTGAAGCTGCCCGCCGTCCGCGGCGCGATCACCGACGCGCAGGGCAACCCGCTCGCCATGACGGTGGAGGCCCGCGCGATCACCGCCGACCCGTACGTCATCAAGCCGGAGAAGCGGCAGGCGATCGTCAACGCGCTCGCCCCGACCCTCGGGCTGGACCCGGACGCGGTGCTGAAGGCGATCAGCAAGAAGGGCACCCAGTTCGTCTACCTGGCGCACGGCGTCACCCCCGACCAGGCGCGCCTCATCACGTCCTGGAACTTCCAGGGCATCGGGACTTTGCCGGAATATCGCCGCGACTATCCCAACGGTTCGCTGGGCGCGAGCGTCATAGGTTTCGTGAACGGTGCGGGACAGGGGGCCGCCGGCCTCGAGAGCACGCAGAACGCCGTGCTGTCCGGGAAGGACGGCTGGCAGCGCGTGGAGATCAGCCTCGAGGGCCAGCACATCCCCATGGGCGAGGACCAGAAGCAGCCGCCGGTCCCCGGCCGCGGCATCCGCCTCACCCTCCAGCAGGACCTGCAGTTCAAGGCCCAGGAGGCGATCGAAAAGCAGGTCAAGGCCACCGGCGCGCGCAGCGGCACCGCCATCGTGATGGACCCGCGCACCGGAAGGCTGCTGGCGATGGCGTCGGCGCCCGGCTACGACCCGAACCACGTCACCAAGAGCGACCGCGACGTGTGGGGCAGCCCGGTGGTGCAGGACGCCTACGAGCCGGGCAGCACCGGCAAGGTCGTCACCGCCGCGGCCGTCATGGAGCACGGCGGGGTCACCCCGCAGACCCCCTTCAGCGTCCCCGACAGGATCCGCAAGTACAACGTGGTGTTCCACGACTCCGAGCCGCACGGCGTGGAGGACCTGACGTTCGCCGGGGTGCTGGCCAAGTCCAGCAACGTCGGCACCATCCTCGCCAGCCAGACCATCAGCGAGGAGCGGCTCTACCAGACGCTGCGGGACTTCGGGTTCGGCCAGAAGACCGGCCTGCCGCTGCCGGGGGAGACGGCGGGGCTGCTCAACCCGCCGTCGAAGTGGTCGGGCACCGACCGCTACCCGATCGCGTTCGGGCAGACGGTGTCGGTCAACGCCGTGCAGATGGCGAGCGTCTACGCCACCATCGCCAACGGCGGCGTCCGCGTCGCGCCGAACCTGATCGCGGGGACGGTCGGCGCGAACGACAAGTTCACCCCGGCGCCCGCGCCGGAGCAGAAGCGGGTGATCAGCGAGGGCACCGCCCGGCAGATCAGCGACATGCTGGAGGGCGTCATCACCCCCGAGGGCACCGCGCCGAAGGCGCAGATCAAGGGCTACCGGGTCGCGGGCAAGACCGGCACGGCGCAGCGCTTCGACGCGGGCTGCGGATGCTACAAGGGGTACACGGCGTCGTTCGCCGGGTTCGCGCCCGCCGACGACCCGCGGCTCGTCGTGCAGGTCGTCCTGCAGGATCCGAAGCGGGGCAGCCACTATGGTGGCGACGTCGCCGCGCCCGTGTTCCGCGACGTGATGAGCTTCGCGCTCCAGTCCGAGAAGATCCCGCCGACGGGGAGCAAATCGCCGATCATCAAGATCTACGCCCGAGACTGACCGCAGCGAGTACCCTCACTCGCCGTGAGTCCACCATCCGTTCACCAGCGTTCCCGTCCCACCGGCACCGAAAGAACCGCCATGCGTCCGACCACCACTCAGGCCCGTCCGCTGGACGGGCTCGCGGCGACTCTCGGGATCGGACGGGGCGACTGGGGGGACACGGAGGTCACCGGGATCACGCACGACTCGCGCGCGGTGCGGCCCGGCGACGTGTACGCGGCGCTGCCCGGCGCCCGCACCCACGGCGCCGAGTTCTCCGCGCAGGCCGCCGCGGCGGGCGCGGCCGCGATCCTCACCGACGCCGCGGGCCGGGACCGGGCCGCCGCGACCGGCCTGCCCGTCCTGGTGGTCGCGGACGCGCGGGCGCGGCTCGGCGACGCGGCCGCCTGGGTGTACGGGGAGCCGGGACGCGACATCACGCTGATCGGCGTCACCGGCACCAGCGGCAAGAGCACCACGGCGTTCCTGGTCGAGGCCGGGCTGCACGCCGCGGGCATCACGACCGGGCTGGTCGGCGGCGTGGAGATCCGGGTCGCCGACGAGCGGGTGCCGAGCGCGCTGACCACGCCGGAGGCGACGGACCTGCACGCGCTGCTGGCGATGATGCGCGAGCGGGGCGTCGGCGCCGCGGCGATGGAGGTGTCGAGCCACGCGCTCGTGCAGGGCCGGGTCGGCGGCGCGCACTACGAGGTCGCCGTCTTCACCAACCTGTCCCAGGACCACCTGGACTACCACCCGACCATGCAGGACTACTTCCTGGCGAAGGCCCGGCTGTTCACGCCGGAGTACGCGCGGATCGGCGTGGTGAACCTCGACGACCACTACGGCCGCGAGCTGCTGGAGATCGCCCCGATCCCGATGACGACGTTCTCGGCGTCCGGCGACCCGGCGGCGGACTGGCGGGCCGAGGACGTGCGGGTCGGCGCGGACGGCAGCGTGTTCCGCGTCGTCGGGCCGGGCGGCGTCGAGGCCGACGCCTCGGTGCGGCTCGCCGGGCCGTTCAACGTCGCCAACGCGCTCGCCGCGATCGTCGCGCTGGTCGAGGCGGGGCTGGGGCTGCCCGCGGCGGTGCGCGGCGTCGCGTCGCTGGAGGGCGTTCCCGGGCGGCTGGAGCGGATCGACGAGGGCCAGGACTTCGTCGCGCTCGTCGACTACTCGCACAAGCCCGGCGCCGTCGAGGCGGTGCTCACCGCGCTGCGCCCCGTCACCGAGGGGTCCCTCGCGGTGGTGCTCGGCTGCGGCGGCGACCGCGACCGCGGCAAGCGCCCGCTGATGGGCGAGGCGGCGGCGCGGCTGGCCGACATGGCGTATTTCACCAACGACAACCCGAGGTCCGAAGATCCGCTCGCCATCCTCGCCGCTATGGTCGAGGGCGGGCTCAAGGTGCCGCAGCGGCACCGGGCGCACATCGTCGTGGAACCCGACCGCGCCGCCGCCATCGCACTGGCCGTCGGCCGGGCCCGCCGCGGCGACGTCCTCGTCGTCGCGGGCAAGGGCCACGAGCAGGGCCAGTACGCGGCCGGCGAGGTGCAGCCGTTCGACGACCGCGAGGTCGTCCGGGAGGCGCTGCGGCGTGCCGCGCCTCGGGAAGAGAAGTAGAGGGGACGGGACGCAGGCGTGATCCCACTTCCGCTGTCGACGATCGCGGAGATCACGGGGGGCACCGTTGACGGGGCCCCTCCGGACGCCGTGGCGGGCGGCCCCGTGGTCATCGACTCCCGCGCCGTGGAGCCCGGGGCGCTGTTCGCGGCGTTCAAGGGCGAGCACGCGGACGGGCACGACTTCGCGGCCGCCGCGCTGGCGGCCGGGGCCGCCGCGGTGCTGGCGCAGCGCCCGGTGGGCGGCCCGGCCGTGCTGGTCGAGGACGTGAAGGAGGCGCTCGGCCGGCTCGCGCGGGGCGTGCTGGAGCGGCTTCCGGACACGACGGTCGTCGCGGTCACCGGGTCGGCGGGCAAGACCTCCACCAAGGACCTGATCGCGCAGCTCGTCGGGCGGGCGGGGCCGACGGTGTGGCCGCCGGGCTCGTTCAACAACGAGATCGGGCTGCCGCTGACGGTGCTGCGCGCCGACGCCGAGACCCGGCACCTGGTGCTGGAGATGGGCGCCCGCGGCATCGGCCACATCGCCTACCTGACCGGGATCGCGCGTCCCGACGTCGGGGTGGTGCTGAACGTCGGCACCGCGCACATGGGCGAGTTCGGCAGCCGCGAGGCGATCGCGCGCGCCAAGGGCGAGATGGTCGAGGCGCTGCGCCCGGACGGCACCGCCGTGCTCAACGCCGACGACCCCCTGGTGAGCGCCATGGCGTCGCGCACCGCGGGCGAGGTCGTGACGTTCGGCCGGTCGGACGGCGCGGCGGTCCGCGCGGTGGACGAGACGCTCGACGAGCAGGGCCGGGGCCGGTTCACGCTGGTGACGCCGGAGGGCTCGGCGCCGGTCGCGCTGCGGCTGTACGGTTCGCACGCGGTCGCGAACGCGCTGGCCGCCGCGGCGGCGGCGCGCGCGGCGGGGCTGCCGGTGGACGAGATCGCCGCGGGGCTGTCGGAGGCGGAGCCGGCCAGCCGGTGGCGGATGGAGGTCACCGAGCGGGCCGACGGGGTGACGGTGGTCAACGACGCCTACAACGCCAACCCCGACTCGACGCGGGCCGCGATCGACGTGCTCGCGCACATGGCCCGCGGCCGGCGCGCGTACGCGGTACTGGGTGAAATGGCCGAACTGGGAGGTTCGTCCGCCGCGGAACATGCCAGGATCGGGCGGCACGCCGCGCGCAGCGGGCTGGACGGCCTCGTCGTCGTCGGCGCGAACGCGGCGGCGATGGCCGAAGGTGCCGCGGAGGTGGCGTCATGGACGGGAGAGTGCGTGCAGGTGGATGACGTCGGCGCGGCGGTGGCCGCGCTCAGCGAGCGGCTCGCGCCGCGGGACGTCGTGCTGGTGAAGGGATCCCGGGTGGCCGGGCTGGAACGGGTCGCCGAGGCGCTGCTGGCGCCGGACGGGCGGGCCGGTCGATGACCAACATCATCATCGCGGCCGGGTTCGCGTTGGTCTTCGTCATGGTCGGCACACCGGTGTGGATCCGGATCGTCAACCGGCTCGGCTACGGCCAGATGATCCGGGACGAGGGCCCCGAGGCCCACCTCACCAAGCGCGGCACCCCCACCATGGGCGGCACCGTCTTCATCGTCGGGTCGCTCGTGGGATACGCGCTCGCGCACCTGGTCACCGGACAGGCCCCGACGATCTCCGGTGTGCTGGTGCTGTTCCTGATGACGGGCCTGGGGTTCGTCGGCTTCGTCGACGACTTCATCAAGGTGTTCAAGCAGCGCAGCCTCGGCCTGCGCAGCGGCGCCAAGATGCTCGGCATCGTCCTCGTCGGGGTGGTCTTCGCGGTCGCCTCGCTGAACTTCCCCAACGGCTACGACATCACCCCCGCCGACCCCCACCTGTCCTTCCTGCGCGACTTCGGCCCCTCGATCGGCCCCTACCTGTTCGTCGTCTGGGCGCTGCTGCTGATCGCGGCGATGTCCAACGGCGTGAACCTCACCGACGGCCTGGACGGCCTCGCCGCCGGCCCCGCCGGCATGGTGCTGGCCGCCTACGTGATCATCGGCAACTGGCAGCTGCGCAACTCCTGCATGGCCTCGCTCGTCCCCAACTGCTACAACGTGCGCGACCCCCTGGACCTCGCGGTCGTGGCCGCGGCCGTGCTCGGCGGCGTGTTCGGCTTCCTGTGGTGGAACGCCCCCCCGGCGAAGATCTTCATGGGCGACACCGGCTCGCTGGCCCTCGGCGGCGTGCTGGTCGGCCTCGCGATCCTCACCCGCACCCAGTTCCTGCTGGCCATCCTCTGCGGCCTGATCGTGATGATCACCCTCTCGGTGATCATCCAGGTCGGCGGCTTCAAGATGACCAAGAAACGGGTGTTCAAGATGGCTCCGCTGCAGCACCACTTCGAGCTGTCCGGCTGGGCCGAGACCACCATCGTCGTGCGGTTCTGGCTGATGTCGGCGCTGTTCGTCGCGATGGGGCTCGGCATCTTCTACCTGGAATGGATGCCCAAGAAGTGACGATGAGTCCCTGGGACGGCCTCGCCGTCTGCGTCGCCGGGCTCGGCGTGTCCGGCCGGGCCGCCGCCCGCGCGCTCGCCGCGCGGGGCGCCCGCGTCACGGCCGTCGACGCCCGCGACGGCGACGAGCAGCGCGCGCAGGCCGCCGAGCTGGCGGAGCGCGGCGTCGCGGTCCGGCTCGGCGACGGCGAGACCCTCCCGGAGGGCACCGGCCTGGTCGTCACCTCGCCGGGATGGAAGCCGGACGCGCCGCTGCTCGCGGCGGCCGCCGCGGCCGGCGTCGAGATCATCGGCGAGGTGGAGCTGGCCTGGCGGCTGCGGCCGGAGGGCGCCGCGCCGTGGCTGGCCATCACCGGGACCGACGGCAAGACGACCGTCGTCCGGATGCTGGCGTGCATGCTGACGGCGGCGGGGCACAAGGCCCTCGCCGTCGGCAACGTCGGCACGCCGATCGTCGAGGCCGTCGCCGAGCCCTACGACGTGCTGGCGGTGGAGCTGTCGAGCTACCAGCTGCACTGGTCGAGCTCGCTGGCGCCGCTGGCGGCGACCGTGCTGAACATCGCGCCCGACCACCTCGACTGGCACGGCTCCATGGACGCCTACGTCGGCGCCAAGGCGAAGATCTTCGCGCCGGGCACCGTCGCGGTCTACAACGCCGACGACGACACCTCCACGGCGCTCGCCGAGGGCGCCGAGGGCGTCGAGCGGCGCGCCGGGTTCACGCTGCGGGTGCCGCGCCCCGGCGAGCTCGGCGTCGTCGAGGAGCTGCTGGTCGACCGCGCCTTCACCGCCGACCCGGCGGCCGAGGCCGCCGAACTGGCGGCGCTCGCGGACGTCCGCCCGTTCGCGCCGCACAACGTCGCCAACGCGCTCGCGGCGGCCGGGCTGGCGCGGGCCTTCGGGGTGCCGCCCGAGGCCGTCCGGGAGGGGCTGCGCTCGTTCGTGCCCGACCCGCACCGCATCCAGCACGTCGCCGACGTCGGCGGCGTCGCCTACGTCAACGACTCCAAGGCGACCCAGCCGCACGCGGCCGCCGCGTCCCTGGCCGCCTACGAGTCCATCGTGTGGATCGCGGGCGGCCTCCTCAAGGGCCTGGACGTCGACGACCTGGTGCGCACCTGCGCCGGCCGGCTGCGCGGCGTCGTGCTGATGGGCCGCGACCGGCACCGGCTCGCCGAGGCACTCGCGCGACACGCCGCCGATGTCCCGGTCGTCGACGTCGCCGACACCGACACTGGGGCCATGGACCGCGTCGTCACCGAAGCAGCCGCGCTCGCCCGTCCCGGCGACACCGTGCTGCTCGCCCCCGTCGGGGCCTCCTTCGACATGTTCGCCAACTACCCCGCCCGCGGCGAGGCGTTCATCGCCGCGGTGGAACGCCTCGCCGCCGCCGGAGACCCGCAGGCGTCATGACCACCGCCGTACCGGCCGAGGAGGGGCGGACGCGCCGGGCCGGGCCGCGCGAGCAGGTGGTCGCCGCGGTCGGGCTGCTCGACCGCCCCCTCACCTCCTACTACCTGGTGCTGAGCTGCTCGGTGATGCTGCTGGCGCTCGGCCTGACCATGGTGCTGTCGGCGTCGTCGGTCAAGCAGCTGCAGGAGACCGGGTCCGCCTACACGCTGTTCCAGAAGCAGGCCGTGTGGATGGTGATCGGGCTGCCGCTGATGTGGATGGCGTCCCGGCTGCCGGTGCGGACGTTCCGCGCGCTGGCCTACCCGCTGCTGCTGCTGTCGATCGTCGCGCTGGCGATGGTGCTGGTCCCCGGCCTCGGCCGCAGCGCCGGCGGCGCCACCCGCTGGATCGACCTCGGGCCCGTCCAGATCCAGCCGTCGGAGCCCGCCAAGCTCGCGCTGGTGCTGTGGGGCGCCGACCTGCTGGCCCGCAAGGAGCGGCTCGGCCAGCTCACCGAGTGGCGGCCGCTGCTGGTGCCGCTGCTGCCCGGCGCCGGGGTGCTGGTGCTGCTCGTCATGCTCGGCAACGACCTCGGCACCACCCTCGTGCTGCTGACGATCTTCCTGGCGCTGCTGTGGGTGGTCGGCGCGCCGGGCCGGCTGTTCGTCGGCATCGCCGGCCTGGTCTGCCTGCTGGTGTCGATCCTGATCATCGTCGAGCCGTACCGGATGCAGCGGCTCACCGGCTTCCTCGACCCGGCCGGCAACCGGTTGACCAGCAACTACCAGGGCATCCAGGGACTGTTCGCGGTCGCCTCCGGGGGGCTGTTCGGCACCGGCCTCGGGGAGGGGCGCGCCAAGTGGGACTACCTGCCGCACGCCGAGACCGACTTCATCTTCGCGATCGTCGGGGAGGAGTTCGGGCTGGTCGGCACCCTCGTCGTGCTCGGCCTGTTCGGCCTGCTGGCCTACGCGGGGCTGCGCATCGCCCGCCGGGTGAAGGACCCGTTCACCCGGCTCGCCGCCGCCGGCGCGACCGCCTGGCTGGTCGTCCAGGCCATCGTCAACATCGGCGCGGTGATCGGGGTGCTGCCGATCACCGGCATCCCGCTGCCGCTGGTCTCCTACGGCGGTTCCGCGCTCATCCCGACCCTGATCGCACTCGGGATGCTGCTGGCGTTCGCCAAACGCGAGCCCGGCGCGCGGCAAGCACTGTCCGCACGCGGCCCCGGACCGGTCGTGAGGGCTCTAAGCTGGCTGGGACTGGCACGGCGCTGAAATCCCCCCGCCGGGGTGCCGGCGACCCGGCGTCCGTCGCCCGCACGCGCCGAGTGCGGGGCGGACGGCACGCGAGCGGACGGCACCCGACACGTCGAACACGCTGAGGAGTTGTCAACGAGCATGAGGGTTGTCCTGGCCGGCGGCGGCACCGCCGGACACATCGAGCCCGCCCTGGCTCTCGCCGACGCGCTGCGCCGCAACGACCCCAACACGGGGATCGTCTGCCTCGGCACCGAACGGGGCCTGGAGACCCGGCTGGTCCCGCAGCGCGGCTACGAGCTCGCGCTGATCCCGCCGGTCCCGCTGCCGCGCACGCTGACCCCGCAGCTGCTGTCGGTCCCGGGGCGGCTGCGCGGCGCGATCAACGCGGCGGCGAACGTCCTCGACCAGGCCAGGGCCGACGTCCTGGTCGGCTTCGGCGGCTACGTCGCCACCCCCGGCTACCTGGCCGCGCGCAAGCGCAAGGTCCCGATCATCGTGCACGAGGCCAACCCGAAGCCGGGCCTGGCCAACAAGCTCGGCGCCCGCTTCACCGACCACGTCGCGGTGTCGCACCAGGACTCGCCGCTCCCGAACGCCACCTTCGTCGGCATCCCGCTGCGCCGCGAGATCGCGTCCCTGGACCGGCTGGCGATGGGCGACAAGGCCCGCTCCTACTTCGGCCTGCTGCCCGACCTGCCGACCCTGCTGATCTTCGGCGGGTCGCAGGGCGCCCGCTCCCTGAACCAGGCCGCGGTGGCCGCCGCGCCGTACTTCCGGCAGGCCGGCATCCAGGTGCTGCACATCGTCGGGCCGAAGAACACCGAGGAGCCGGAGCCGGCGCAGGGCGGCCCGCAGTACGTCACCATCCCGTACTGCGACCGGATGGACCTGGCCTACGCCGCCGCCGACATGGCGATGTGCCGGGCCGGCGCGATGACCTGCGCGGAGCTGGCCGCGGTCGCGCTCCCCGCGGTGTACGTGCCGCTGCCGATCGGCAACGGCGAGCAGCGGCTGAACGCCGAGCCGATCGTCGCGGCGGGCGGCGGCATGCTGGTCGACAACGCCGAGCTGTCGCCGGACTGGATCGCCCGGAACCTGCTGCCGGTGCTGGCCGACCCGGGCCGGGTCGCGCACATGTCCGAGGCGGCCGGGCGGATGGGCCGCCGGGACGCCGACGTCGCGCTGGCCCGGATGGTGTACGACGTGGTCCGCGCGGCGGGCGCCGCCCGATGAGCCTGATCGACCCGGGCGAGGTCGTCCCGGCCGGCGAGCTCGGCCGGGTCCACTTCATCGCCATCGGCGGGGCCGGCATGTCCGGCATCGCGCGGATCATGCTGCGCCGCGGCATCGCCGTGTCCGGCAGCGACGCGCGCGACTCCGAGCTGCTCGGCCAGCTCGGCGACCTCGGCGCGAAGGTGTTCGTCGGGCACGACGCCGCGCACGTCGGCGACGCCGACACCGTCGTGGTGTCCACCGCCATCCGGGAGGCCAACCCCGAGCTGGTCGCCGCGCGCGAGCGCGGGCTGCGGGTGCTGCACCGCTCGGCGGCGCTCGCCTCGCTGATGGCGGGGCGGCGCGCCGTCGCCGTCGCCGGGACGCACGGCAAGACCACCACGACGTCGATGCTGACGGTCGCGCTGCAGCACGCGGGCGCCGACCCGTCGTACTGCATCGGCGGCCAGCTCGTCACGACGGGGCTCGGCGCCGACGAGGGCACCGGGGACGTGTTCGTCGCCGAGGCCGACGAGAGCGACGGCTCGTTCCTCATGTACACCCCGCACATCGCGGTCGTCACCAACGTCGAGGCCGACCACCTCGACAACTACGGCGGCTTCGAGATGGTGAAGGAGAACTTCGCCCGGTTCGTCGACCGGATCGAGCCGGGCGGGACGCTCGTCGCCGGCGCCGACGACCCGGTCGCGCTGGAGCTGGCCGACCGGGCGCGGGCGCGGGGGCTGACCGTCCGGACGTACGGGGAGGCGGAGGGCGCCGACCTGCGGGTGACCGGGTTCACCCCGCGCGGCCTCGGCTCCCGCTTCGCGATCGAGGGCGCCGGCGAGGTGGCGCTCGGCGTCCCGGGCCGGCACAACGCGCTCAACGCCGCGGCGGTCGTCGCGGTCGCGCAGGCGCTCGGCGTGGACGGCGCGGCGGTGCGGGAGGGGCTCGCCGCGTTCGGCGGCGCGATGCGGCGGCTGGAGCGCAAGGGCGAGGCGGGCGGCGTCGAGGTGTTCGACAGCTACGCCCACCACCCGACCGAGCTGACCGCCGACCTGGAGGCCACCCGCGACTACCTGGGGGAGAAGGCCGCGTCCGGCGGCGCCGCCGGACGCATCGTCGCGGTGTTCCAGCCGCACCTGTACAGCCGCACCCGGTTCTTCGCCGCCGAGTTCGGCGCCGCGCTCGGCATGGCCGACGTCGCGGTGGTGCTGGACGTCTACGGCGCCCGCGAGGACCCGGAGCCCGGCGTGACGGGCGCGCTCGTCGCCGACGCCGTCCCCGCCGGGACCGAGACCGTCTACGCGCCCGCCCGGGACGAGGTCCCCGGCCTGGCGGCCTCGCTCGCCCGACCCGGCGACGTGGTGATCACGCTGGGCGCGGGCGACGTGACCGCGCTCGGCCCGCTGGTGCTGGAGCGGCTCGCGACCCGCTGAGCGGCGGGCCGGGCCGCCGTCGAGGGGGACACGCCGCCGCGCGGACGTTCGGCGCCGCGCGGCCCGATCACTGTCAAGCTGGGGTCATGACCGAGGCGCGGACGGACCAACCGGAGAGCGGGACCGAGGACCCGGCGGCCGTGCCGGAGCCCGCCGCCGGCCGGCCCCGCGGGGGCCGCTGGAAAGTGATCTTCGTCGCGCTGCTCGTGCTCGGCGCGCTGGCCGCGGTCGGCTGGGTGCTGCTCGGCTCGAAGCTGCTGGTGGTGCGGCACGTGGAGGTGAGCGGCGCCGCGCTCGCGCCGCGCGACCGGATCGTCGCCGCCGCCGGGATCCGCCTCGGCGTCCCGATGGCGCGGCTGGACACCGGGGAGGTCAGGGCGCGGGTGGAGCGGCTCCGCGAGGTGGAGTCCGCCGAGGTCAGGCGGGACTGGCCCGCCACGGTCCGGATCGTCGTGCGGGAGCGCGTCCCGGTGGCGGTGCTGGAGCGCGGCGGCCGCTACGAGCGCCTCGACCGGCACGGGGTGACCGTCGCGGACGGGGCGTCGCGCCCGGCCGGGCTCCCTGAGCTGACCGTCTCCTCGCCCGGGCCGTCCGACCCGGCGACGCTCGCGGCCCTCAAGGTGCTCACCGGGCTGCCGGACCGGCTGCGCGGCCGGGTCGAGGAGGTGGAGGCGGCCGATCCCGGGTCCGTGGAGCTGCGCATGAAGGGCGGCCTGACGGTGACGTGGGGCCCGCCGGAGCGCGCGGCGGAGAAGATCCGGCTGCTGGACTCGGTGGAGCGCACCGCGTCGGGGCGGTCCCTGCACGCCATCGACGTCAGCTCGCCGGAGGTCCTGATCACGCGCTGATCAGCGGTGCGGGGCGGTCGAATGTCAAGCCGTTCGGGTCCGGTGCGTGTGTCGGGGCGATTCCGGGCGGCCGATGGGGCACGCTGGAACGGTCGGCCGGAGTTCGGCCGGCCTGGACGGACCGGAGGGCGGGCGGCGGTGCACTGAGCGGCAGGCGGCGGACACGTCCGTCGCCAACCAGGGCAAACCCGTGCCCAGTGCGACACGCCGGTGGAGTTCGGGGGAGGTTAGTTGACCCTGGCGGTAAGGCCGCCCTACTGTCCGTATCAGTCCTCAGGTTGACATAACTGTAAGCCTCAAGTTGAGGGTGAGGGTTGAGGGTGGATCGGATCGACGGTCGGTTCCGCCCACGGCCCGCGCCGAAAAAGCGCACAGGTCAGGAAACTCCGCGGCGGACGGTCGGCAGACCGGACCGGCGGGTCGGATAGAGCGAGCGGAAAGGCCCCTCGTCGTGGCAGCACCGCAGAACTACCTCGCGGTCATCAAGGTCGTCGGTATCGGCGGCGGCGGCGTCAACGCCGTCAACCGGATGATCGAGGAGGGACTCAAGGGCGTCGAGTTCATCGCGATCAACACGGACGCCCAGGCGCTGCTGATGAGTGACGCCGACGTGAAGCTGGACGTGGGCCGCGAGCTCACCCGGGGCCTCGGCGCCGGAGCGAACCCGGACGTCGGCCGCAAGGCCGCCGAGGACCACCGGGAGGAGATCGAGGAGGTGCTCAAGGGCGCCGACATGGTCTTCGTCACCGCCGGGGAGGGCGGCGGCACCGGCACCGGCGGCGCGCCCGTGGTCGCCAACATCGCCCGGTCGCTCGGCGCCCTGACGATCGGCGTGGTCACCCGCCCGTTCAGCTTCGAGGGCAAGCGCCGCGCGATGCAGGCCGAGGCCGGCATCGAGACGCTGCGCGACGAGGTCGACACCCTCATCGTGATCCCCAACGACCGGCTGCTGTCGATCTCCGACCGGCAGGTCAGCGTGCTGGACGCGTTCAAGGCCGCCGACCAGGTGCTCCTGTCCGGTGTCCAGGGCATCACCGACCTGATCACCACCCCGGGCCTGATCAACCTGGACTTCGCCGACGTCAAGTCCGTCATGTCCGGGGCCGGCTCGGCGCTGATGGGCATCGGCTCGGCGCGCGGCGACGACCGCAGCGTCGCCGCCGCGGAGATGGCGATCTCCAGCCCGCTGCTGGAGGCCAGCATCGACGGCGCGCACGGCGTGCTGCTGTCCATCTCCGGCGGCTCCGACCTCGGCCTGTTCGAGATCAACGAGGCGGCGCAGCTCGTCTCGAACGCGGCGGCACCGGACGCCAACATCATCTTCGGCGCGGTCATCGACGACGCGCTCGGCGACGAGGTGCGGGTCACCGTGATCGCGGCGGGCTTCGACGAGGGGCGCCCTACCCGGCCGGCCCCTGAGCCGGAGACCAAGCGCGCCGCCCCGCCGCCCCGCCCGGTGCCGCCGCCCGCCGCGCCGCCCGCGCCGTCCAACCCGATCCCGAGCCGGGTCGGCCGCTCCGACACCGGTCCGCAGCCCGCGCCGCACCAGTCGGTCGCGCAGGCCGCCGCCGCGCCGCAGCCGTCCACGCCGCTCGCCGCGCCCGTCCCGGCGCCCGCGCCGCGGCCCGAGGCCGAGCGCTCCCCGGGACCGGCCGGCGACGACCGGGCCGGCGGCCGCGGCGGGTCGCCTCCCGGCGACCCGTCCCGCTCCGAGCCCGCCCGCGGCGAGTCGCAGCCGTCCTCCCCGCCGGCGCAGCACGCCGACCGCGACCAGGGCTCCGCCGAGTCCGGCTCGCGCGCCCCCGCGCCGCGCCCGTCCGCCGAGTCGTCCCCCTCCCGGGTGCACGCCGGCGAGAACGACGGCGGCCCCGCCCCCGCCGGAGGACGCCGCCGTCCGGTCGTGTTCGACGAGGACGACGACCTCGACGTGCCCGACTTCCTGAAGTGATCACCACCGTCGCCCTGGGCGACGGCGTCGGCGCCGCCTTCACCGGGCGGTCCGGCGGCGTGAGCACGGCCCCCTACGACTCCCTCAACCTCGGCGGAGCGGTCGGCGACGACCCGGCCGCCGTCACCGCCAACCGGCGGCGCGCGGCCGCCGCGCTCGGCGTCGACCCCGCGCGCACCGTCTGGATGCGGCAGGTGCACGGCGCCGACGTCGCGTTCGTCACCGCCCCCGCCGACGCCGGCGACCACGGCCCGGTCGACGCGATCGTCACCACCGTCCCCGGCCTGGTCCTCGCGGTGCTCGTCGCCGACTGCGCCCCCGTCCTGCTGGCCGACCCCGCCGCCGGGGTGGCCGGCGCGGCCCACTCCGGCCGGCCCGGCACCGCCGCCGGCGTCGTCCCCGCGCTGGTCAAGGCGATGTGCGAGCGCGGCGCCGACCCCGCGCGCATCCGCGCCGCGATCGGCCCCGCCGCGTGCGGCGGCTGCTACGAGGTGCCCGCCGAGATGCGCGACGAGGTCGCCGCCGTGGTGCCCGCCGCCCACGCGACGACCGCGAAGGGCACCCCGGGCCTCGACATCCGCGCCGGGATCGCCGCGCAGCTCGCGGCGAGCGGGGTGGACGACGTCCGCGTCGACCCGCGCTGCACCATCGAGACGCCCGGCCTCTTCTCCTACCGACGCGACGGCCGCACCGGCCGGTTCGCCGGATTCGTCTGGCTCGAGGACGAGGGCCGCTCCTCCACGCGAGGTGGCGCGTGACCTCCGGCGCGCCGAGCGGCGCTCCGGCCCCGGACGAGCGGCGCGCGGAGCTCGCCGAGAGCCTCGCGGAGGTCCGCGGCCGGATCGCCGCCGCCTGCGCCGCCGCCGGGCGCGACCCCGCCGAGCTCACCCTGATCGCGGTGACCAAGACCTTCCCCGCCTCCGACGTGCGGCTGCTGGCCGGACTCGGCCTCACCGAGGTCGGCGAGAACCGCGACCAGGAGGCGCGGCCCAAGGCGGCCGAATGCGCCGACCTGCCGCTCACCTGGCACTTCGTCGGCCGGCTCCAGACCAACAAGGCCCGCGCGGTCGCCTCCTACGCCGACGTCGTGCACTCGGTCGACCGGTCCCGGCTGGTCACCGCGCTGTCGGACGCCGCCGTCCGGTCCGGCCGCACGCTGCGCTGCCTCGTCCAGGTCTCGCTGGACGAGGCCGAGCACCGCGGCGGCGCGGCCCCGGCCGACGTCCCGGCGCTCGCCGAGGCGATCGCCGAGGCCGGCGGCCTGGAGCTCGGCGGGCTGATGGCCGTCGCGCCGCTCGGCGCCGACCCGCTGCCCGCCTTCGAGCGGCTCGCCGCTGTCGCGGCGCGATTGCGGCGGAACCATCCGGACGCCCGGATCGTCTCTGCGGGCATGAGCGGTGATCTGGAGCAGGCGATCGCGTGCGGCGCGACACACCTGCGCATCGGTACGGCGTTGCTCGGCGGCCGACGGGCAATCGTCAGGTAATGTCCCGGGAGTGGTACCTGCCGGAACGCGGGCCCACGTAGACGGATCGGTCCAGCGGTGCCGGAGGCGCCGGGGTGCCGCGGCCACAGGACACGGAGGGGCGTATGGCCAGCGCGATGCGCAAGATGGCGGTCTACCTCGGCCTGGTGGAGGACGACCGCTACGACGACAAGTACGGCGACGAGTACGACTACGAGCCCTACGACGACGAGACCGACCCCGGTCAGGGGCGCCGTCGCGAGGACGAATCCGGCGGTCAGCTTACCCGAGCCGAGGAGACCGCGGACCGGGAACGCGATCATCACGCGGTGTCACCCCCGGAGCGACGCTCCGTGGCGCTCTACGAGTCCGGTACCACCGACCTTGCGCGCATCACTACGCTGCACCCTAGGACCTACAACGAGGCGAGGACCATCGGGGAGCACTTCCGTGAGGGCACACCGGTGATCATGAATCTGACCGAGATGGTCGACAGCGACGCCAAACGGCTCGTCGACTTCGCGGCGGGTCTCGTGTTCGGCCTGCACGGGAGCATCGAGCGTGTTACCAACAAGGTGTTCCTCCTCTCACCCGCCAACGTGGAGGTGACCGCGGAGGACAAGGCCCGGATGGCAGAACGAGGGTTCTTCAACCAAAGCTGACAGCCACATGCGAGAGTGTCCGTGAACATCGTTGGACAGGTGCTGACGTACCTCCTGTACATCTTCCTGCTGTTCCTGATCGGCAGGCTGATCCTGGAGGTGCTGCAGTCGTTCGCCAGGCAGTGGCGTCCCAGAGGGGTGGTGCTCGTGATCGCCGAGGCGACCTACACCATCACCGATCCGCCGCTGAAGCTGCTGAGGCGTTTCATCCCTCCCATACGGCTGGGTAACGTGGCGCTGGACCTCAGTTTCACCTTCCTCATCTTTGTGGTGTGGGTCTTGATCATCTTCGTGCAGAGGCTCTGATCGGATACCGTCCTTTGGGACAGACTCCAAGCGCGCCAAGGAGACGAACATGCCGCTGACACCCGCCGATGTGCGGAACAAGCAGTTCAGTACCACCAGGCTGAGGCCGGGGTACGACGAGGAGGAGGTGGACGCCTTCCTCGACGAGGTCGAGGCCGAGCTCGACCGCCTCATCCAGGAGAACGAGGAGCTGCGGGCCAAGCTCGCCGAGTGCCTCCGTGGCAAGGTCCCCGCCATGGCCGCCCCCATCGTGGAGCCCAAGCCGGACGTTCAGAAGATCCCGGAGCCTCCCCGCCCCGAGCCGCAGCCGCAGCCCGAGCCGGAGCCCGTCCCCCTCGGCCTCGGCATGGCGCCGGCGCCCACGGGCGAGGACAACATGGACACCGCCGCGCGCGTGCTGGCGCTGGCGCAGCAGACCGCCGACCAGGCGATCGCCGACGCCCGCCGCGAGGCCGACGAGACGCTCGGCCGCGCCCGCCGCGAGGCCGAGGAGATCCTCGGCAAGGCCCGCCGGCAGGCCGACCAGATCGTCAGTGAGGCCCGCTCCCGCGCCGAGGCGCTCGACCGCGACGCCCAGGAGCGGCACCGCCAGGTCATGGGCTCGCTCGTGCAGCAGCGCGAGGAGCTCGAGCGCGAGGTCGACAACCTGCGCGCCTTCGAGCGCGAGTACCGCAGCCGCCTGAAGGTGTACCTGGAGGGCCAGCTGCGCGACCTGGAGGCCGGCAGCACCGAGACCGGCGCGTTCGCCGCCGTCCCGGGCGCGGCGCCCTCGATGGCGCAGCCGACCGGGCCGCAGCAGCCGTCCGTCTCGCAGCCCGCGCCGCAGCCGGGCCCGCAGAGCCAGCTGCCGCACAGCGAGAACCGCAACGGCGGAGCCGGCTCCAACCCCGCCGGGCCGACCTTCCCGTCGCCCGCCGAGCACACCCAGCAGGTGCAGCACTCGGCGACCGGCGCGTTCCACTCCGGCGGCGGTGACAACCCGCCGCACGAGAGGCGCTGACGCGGGCACCGCAGGCGATAGTGTCGTTCCGATCGCCGCGCCGAGGATGGCATCGCCGCCGTCCCGGCGGCGTCGGCGTGACACCTGGGCCTGAAGGGCGGCCCGGAGCCGAGCGGTCCGAACGAGGGGGAGAGACCCTGTGATCATCCTGAGTGGCGTTCTCGTGGTGGCGGCGATCGCCCTGCTGGTTGCGGGGATCGTCGCCGGCAACGGAGACAGCGCACAGGTCTTCGGCCTGGACGCGCTGGTGGTGATCTACATTTCGATCGCCGTCAGCATCGTCTCCGCGCTGTGCCTGGCCATCGGGGTGTTCCTGCGCCGCAAGGAGCTCTTCGGCACCGGGGCCCCCGCCGCGCCGGCCAGGAAGGGCGGGAAGGCCAAGCGCCCGCGGCCGGCTCCGCCGGTGCCCGCGGCCAAGAGCGCGTCCGGCGCCCCCGCGGCGACCCGGCCGGCCCTGGACGCCCCGGCCGAGCCCGACGACGAGGTCGAGATCCCCGTCCAGCCCGTCGACGTGCCCGACGACGCCCTGGTGTTCGTCGTGCGCGGACGCAAGCGCTACCACCTCGACACGTGCCGACAGCTCGCCGGGCGCGACACCGAGGAGCTCACCTACGCCGAGGCCAAGGAGGAGGGGTTCAGCCCCTGCACCGCCTGCATGCCCGACACCGCACTGGCGGCGCGCGCCGCGGCGTCGGGACCCGGGTCACCCGGCCCGGGCAGGACGGTCACGGACGGCCCCGACCTCACCAAGCCCGGCGTGGAGCGCTCCGCGGCCGGTCCGGAGGGCGGCCTGGCCGGGCTGGCGAAGCCCGCGCACGCCGCTCCCTCCGCGCCGCACTCCGCGCCCCACTCCGCGCCCCCGCCCTTCGGCCCGACCGCGGAGATCCCCCGCGTCCCGGAGCCGGGCGAGCCGGAGCACGACCGCCCGTCGGCCGGTCGCCACGCGGAGGCGCCGTCCGGCCGCGTGCCGTCCGCCTGGCCGTCCTCGCCCGCCGACCCCGACCCGGAGCCGGAGAGCGCCCCGGCCTCGTTCCGCAGCCCCGCCGGGCCGACGCTGACGGACATCCCCGTCGCCGGTCTGGCGCCGCGGGAGCCCGAGCGGGCCGAGGAGCCCGCCGACGAGCCGCAGGCGTCCGAGACCGCCCAGACGGCCGAGACGCCCGAGACGTTCGAGGCGCCCGAGCCGCCGGTGCGGGAGCCGGAGCCCGAGCGGGAGGCCCCGCACGCGGAGGAGCGGCCCGCCGGATCCGGGCCGACCGACGTGACCACCGACCTCGGCGCCGATCCGCTGAACCTGGGCGAGGCGGCCGCCCCGCGCCCCCGCGACGCCGACGAGGCGGCCGTGCCCGCGCCCGCCGAGCCCGCCGCGGACGAGCGGCCTGCCGACGACGGCCACGACGAGCCCGCCGAACCCGCCGAGGCGGCGGACGCCGACGACGACGGCCCGCAGGTCCGCATCCTCAGCGGCACGAAGCGCTACCACCGCACCGACTGCGCGCTGATCGAGGACATCGGCGACGAGGCCGACGACTTGGAGGCGCTGTCGCGCGCCGAGGCCAAGGCCCGCGGCTGCACGCCCTGCCTCGTCTGCCAGCCCGACCGGGAGCACGCACGGGACTGAACGTCCCGGCACCCCTTCCGCACTTGCCGCGAGACGGGCCGCCCGGCGGCGTGACCGCCGTCCGGGGCGGCCCGCTCCCGTCGTCCGGGAGCGGGCGGGTCAGCGGTGCCGGCGGCGTTCGGCGCGGAGCTCGCGGAGGCGCTCGCGGCGTTCGTCGCGGCGCCGGTGCACGTCCGAGTGCCGCTCCAGCATCCGCTCGTGGTGCTCCTCCATCCGCTCCAGGTGCCGCCGGTGGCGCTCCAGGTGCCGGTCGCGCCGGGAGGGCCGCTCGCCGGCCTCGCGGCGGTGCACGTTGATCCCGCCGAAGATCACCATGCCGGTGAGCCGGATCAGCGGCGCGTCCGGGTCGGTGACGTCGTCGGGCAGGTCGGCGCCGCCGAACACCATCGCGGCGGAGTTGGTCACCCGCACGCCGGGCGGCACCGTGATGTCGATGCCGCCGAACAGGCAGCTGACGTTGACGGTGACCTCGCCCTGGCTCAGGACGGCCTGCCGGAAGTCCAGGTCGACGCCGCCGAACACGCACGAGACGTTGGTGGTCGGCTCGACGAGCCAGCGTCCCCGGCGGGTCACCCCGCTGAAGATCGCCACCAGGTTCGGCGACTGCGGGACGGGCGGCGGCAGCGGCGCCTCGTCCTTGTGGAGGCGCACCTTCGGCCGCGGCGCCTGCTCGGACGGCAGGTCGGCGAGGACCGGTTCGAGGTCGGCGTAGGTCTTGGCCCGGTAGACGGCGTCGATGCGCTCGGCGTGCTCCTCCGGCGTGATGCGGCCCTCCGCGAGGGCCTCGCGCAGACGGTCGGCGACCTGGTCGCGGTCGGCGTCCGAGGCGCGCATGCGCGCGGGGGCATCGGGCTCGGAGGGCTGCTCGGGAAGGTTCACGGGACCATCATCGCAAACGCGACAACCCAAACGCGATGTGTCGCGAAAAACCCGGCCCGTCCTTCCGAGCCGGTCGAACACGTCGATGGAAGACCGGACCTCGGCCACGGCCACGGGCAGGCACGCGGAGCGAGCGCCAGCGAGCGCAGCGGGCATGCCCGACGACTGACAGGCTGTTTCGCCGCGGAGCGCTAGCGGAGCGGCGAAACAGCCGGTC